>CAYFRV010000131.1:0-7684 GCA_964345495.1 uncultured Bacteroidales bacterium
GCAGCCGGCAAATAATTCATACCTTCGGGTTGTTCGACTCCTATCCGGAGTCGCGCTTTCTTCATCACTTTTCGTTTTATAAATGTGTAAACCCTCCGGGTTTATGGTTTTCTTACCATTTTTTTGTTTGTTCCACCGCTGAGGCTGTCCAAAAAGAGACCACACTCAATATTTTCAGTAGCTTTTTGTCAGGGCTCTAAAACGATAAAAATAACTGAAAATCAGAATTTCATACAGATATCGGACTCGTGGTAAAACCTGATTTTCAGCAAATCTACAAAAACAACTTTTTGGACACCTCTTTACCGGATAAGATCGGCATATCAATATTCCTTCCCAACCATCAGATAAGCATCACATATTTATAGTATAGACAACCCCAAAAATCAACGATTCCGGAATCGCATATTTTTATCCATTTTACAGACTGGAAATGAGTATGGTTGGGGTGTATGGCTACAACCTAATGGGATTGCAGCAAAAATTTCATCCCTACAGGATCCCGTTCCATTTTATGTATCTATCACCTACAGTTCAACATAGGTTTCTACGCTGCGATGAATCATTTCAAATAAGAATCAAATTTGATTGCCGGCAACAAAAAAATGCTACCGCATTTTGGTAGCTTAAAGCTCCCGTAAAAACAAGACGTAGCGAATGCTACGCCAAACGCGTTCTCTTTGTTCTTAATAAGGGTTTAATTAACCTCAAAAATGATGATTGAACCTATGAGAACTGCTAACCGCAGACAGGCAAACGCTTCAGAGAGAAGCACAAGCTACAAGCTCGTTTCAGCGGAGGGATACTACTGGCAGGGAGGCCGGTGATCCAGAATGGGTACCATAACAAAAAAAACCGGGCGTTTTGCCCGGTATGTAAATTTAAACGATTATTTTAAAGTTCCAGCTTCTCTTTTATTTCCCGGGGAATTGCATCTTTATGAACCATAATTGCAATCGTATTTAACTTTATAAAAGGCTCTGACATATACAGAAATCCGCCATAATCGTTGCTATCAGAATCCCATGAATTTTTTGTCAGGTAATATTGTGTGCCTTCCTGGTCTTCTCCTATTCCTGTCAAATGCATCAGGTGATCGTCTGTCATTGTGAAGTTGTTAAATTGCTTCTGACGGTATTCGGGTGTAATATCTTTTTCTTTGACAGGATGCCTCTTAAAGTTGTCATCTTCATTCTCCGGAACAACTGCTACTCCGTTGCTATGGGAAAACCCGTCACTACTAACATCACCATCCCAAACAACGGAATAACCATTTTCCATCGAATAATCCATAACAGTAACCAGATCATTTAAGGGCAAATTGATGTATGTGTCATGCGACCAGTTGTCGGGAACTTCAAGAACAAATTCTTCATAATACGGATGATGAGTAAAAGAAGTCAATTCCACATAATTGTCCGTATTTATACCAAGTTCTTCGGCAAAAGATTGCGGTGTATAGGTTTCCCCTTCGAATTCAAACTCTTCAGGGGTTTCACCCAGATATGCCTCCAGAATTCCTGCATAAGCATCTTCCCAAACGGGAGAGATCTTCTTAGTCGGATTATCCAGCAACTTATCTGTAAAACCCTTCAAAACAGAGGCCAATTCATAATGCCGGTGGGTATCATCACCGTAGATGATTCCGGAATAGACTTCCTCAGGAACAATACCATGTTGTTTTAACTCAAGCATTGCATCGTGAGCCTGTCCGCCTTGTCCGAAATTATTGTTTCCGTGATAACGTACATATTCTCTTGCTTTTTTCTTGTACGCCTCATGTACCAAATACATTTCCGACAAATCGTACTCGGGCTTTCCCATTCGGATCAGTTCGGTTTCTAAAAAAGATACGGCTGCAAAACACCAGCAGGTACCTGATCTCCCCTGATCTTTTACACTGGAAGTTTCCAGTCTTACCTCATCGGTAAATTCGTACTGTTGTTTGTCTTCTTGTGCAGATGCATTTGCTGTTAATAAAACAGAAATGAATGTTGCGAATAAAATGTTACTCAGTTTTCTCATAGTTTGTATTATTTGTGGTATAAGTAGTTACTCCGCCTGAGACAATAAACTTCATTATTTCTGAAGGATGTCCGTCAATTTTTTTTATGTGCTCGCAGGGAACTATAAAAAGCTCACCGGAAAAATTATAAGAGTGGGGAAAATATACTGCTGCCTTATTCCCTTCTACGCCTATATTTGAAACATCTTCCTGCGTAAGGAAGCCTAGCTTTTCTAATTCCGACACAGCATTGACTTTTACTAAAACTGGTTGGTTAAACTTCCTGTCTTTCCCGACAAACCCTGATAGTAAATCTTTCAAAGAAGAATAAATAACTTTCAGAAAAGGAGTGCGGGAAATCAGTTTATTGGCTGTTCTCTTTATGGGCCGGGCAATTACGGTTTGACCGATAAATCCCAAAAGTGTTACAATAAGAATAATCGCTACAACACCTACTCCGGGAATATTAAAATGAAAAAGTTTCTGGATATAGGGCTGAAGGATACCATCTATTATTTTTAACAAATTGTAGAGAATGACAGCTGTGATTCCTAATGGAGCTAATATCAAAAGCCCCTGCAGGAAATAATTCATTAACTTCTTCATGCTTTTATTTTATATTTTGATTTGACAATGAAAATGTTCACTGGATTAATTTCTAATGTGAATAATCATTTTTTATTTAGATATTGTTCTATATGTTGAATTATTAGATTGTTTTTAAAATTCAAGAAGGGAGTGGCTTACTCATTTTTTTGTCTGCTGTTTATGGGTTTATCTACTGGCTTTTACCACAATCCCTGGATGAAGCCTTCATTATTTTTCCCCTCTCTATGAATTACCTCACATTCTTTAATTCTGCCTGTTGTTTTTTAGTCAATTTTTTAACTACGAGATTATACGAAGCGTCTATCCATTCGTATATAAGGCTATCCGGGATAGTACCGTCAATGTAAATCGTATTCCAGTGTTTTTTATTCATGTGATAGCCAGGAACAACTGCCTGATAGCTTTCACGCAATTCGATGCAATCTTCCGGAGTGCATTTTAAATTTACTGAAAATTGATCTTCAAGATCTGTCAGGGCAAACATCTTCCCCTTAACTTTAAAAACCAGTGTGGTTTCATCAAAAGGGAATTCTTCTGTAACTCCTGGTTTTTTTATGCAATACGCTCTCAATTCTTCGATATTCATAGCAAATGAGGTTCAAAAGCTTCTGTTATATGCTGCAGATTTCGTTTTCCATTTTTGAAATATATGGTAATCAGGTCAAATTGTATCTCCTGATCAATATCATTCTTTTGAATATAGGCCTCTGCGGCTTCAATAAGGAAACGTTGCTTTTTTCGGGGAACCAGTTCGTTCGGAGTTTCGCAAAAATCACTGCTTCGGGTTTTTACTTCAACGATACTCAGCGTTTCATCTTTCTCTGCAACAATATCAATCTCTTTATGTTTATAGAACCAATTCGTTGCTTTTATCTTGTATCCATTGTTTGTCAAATATTTTGCTGCCATCTCTTCACCTTCGGTACCAAATTTTTTCTTTTCCATTGTGATATTATTCATTTATTAATGAAACATTTCGGTTTAAATTTACGAAAAATTAGACTAACGTAATGCAAGTTCAATAAAAGTGAGGATCATCTTATTTGAAAGGTTTATATGTCATTTTGTATACAAAAAAGAATTTTCCTTCTGCTGACCGGATTTTTGCTGTTTTCTCCTGTTTTAAAGGCTGAAACTTTCGAGGGGTTTATTAAATTCAACCAATATACATCTTATGATACCACCTTGCTCAGATATTCCGTCCGCAACAATAAAATACGGATTAATAAATATGACAACGAAGGACGACTAATTGAATGTCTTTTGGTTGATACAGATAAAAAAAGAGTTATTGCACTTAATCCGCAAAAAAAACTTTACAGGCCGCTTGAATTAAAGGAAATAAAAACAACAGAAAAAGCTGAAAATTATGATATTATCCGTAGTGGCAACCACAAGAAAATCAATGGAGTGAAGTGCTATCAATGGCGGGTAAGAAACCGTAAGAACAACACTGAAATTGCTTATTGGGTTGCAGAGAAAAAGTTTGGCTTTTTCAATGACCTTATCGAGCTCCTTGAACGAACGAACAAAATATATGAATTTTTCTCTGAAATTCCGGGTAAAAAAGGGATGTTTCCCCTATTATCTATAGAAAGAACGCTTCTGCGCAAGGAACGACAACGACTTGCTGTTACTGAAATAACCAGCAAAACTATGGATGAAAGCTTATTTGAAATCCCTGATGATTACCAGATGATTAGAGAATAAAGCTTACTTTTATCTTGTCTGTCCCAACTTTTTGAATTTTTAGTTCACTTCCCATAACTAAAGGCAGGTTGTTTTTGAAATGACCCGCCGGAAAATCGAAAATGACCGGAAAAGCGTAATCTTTTGTTATATTTTTAATGATCTCATACGCTGTAAAACCGTAAGGTGTTTTGTTGTCGTTCATGTCTGTCATACCTCCAACCAAAAGAGCTTTAAGTCCGGTAAATTTATTCCCGTGTTTGAAATTCATCAGCATACGGTCTAAGTGGTAAAGATATTCATCCAGATCTTCAATAAACAAAATTTTACCGGTTGTATCAATATCAAAGCTTGTCCCCCTTAAACTGTAAAGCACTGACAAATTGCCGCCGGTAACCTGAGCGATAATTGCTTCCGTAATGTTAAATTTCGTCGAGGGAAGAAATGTATATTCAATTGCTTCCCCGAACAACACTTTTTTTAGCAATTCAGTCGCAGGCAGTTCTTCTTTGGGGCTTTTTATATTCAAAGGCATTGTGGCATGAAGCGTCTTTATCCCAAGTTTTTGGGTAATGTAGGAGTGCAGAACCGTAATGTCACTGTATCCAACCACCCACTTCGGGTGCCTTACAAACTGATCAAAATTTAAGTGCTCCATTAACTTAATTGTTCCATAGCCGCCTCTGGCACAAATTATTGCTTTTATTGACGGGTCATCCAAAAACAACTGAAGGTCCCGGGCTCTTTCTTCATCCTTGCCTGCAAACTGATGAAAGGAATGAAAAATATGATCGCCCAGTTTCACTTTTAAACCCCAGCTTTCAAAAAGTTCAATTGCAGGTTGCAGCTCTTCACGGGAAATGCTTCTGGCCGGGGCAATTATGCCTACTTTGTCTTGTTTTTCTAATGCTGGCGGAGTTTGCATTCTTTGTATCTTTTTTATTTCAGCAGAATTGGATTTGATTTGTATTGCTCTTGCTGTAATTATTTTTTGATCATTTTCTTAATTATCTTTGCCGGGATAAAGTTAAGCAATTAATAATTTTCAAACATATTGTTATGCAAGAACCAAAAAGATACCTGATTACAGCTGCTTTACCTTACGCTAACGGACCGCTTCACATAGGCCATATTGCCGGAGCTTATCTTCCCGCAGATATTTATGTGCGCTATCTGAAATTAAAGGGTAAGGATGTAGCATTTATTTGTGGTTCTGATGAACACGGCGTGCCGATTACATTAAGAGCACGAAAAGAAGGAGTTTCACCTCAGGAAATAGTTGACCGCTATCACAAGATCAACAAACAAGCTTTCGAAGACCTCGGAATTGAGTTCGATATTTACCACCGTACCTCCGACCCTCTGCATCATAAAACAGCATCTGAATTTTTCACAAAACTTTATGAGCAAGGTGAATTTATGGAGAAAGAAGACGAACAATTTTACGATGAAAAAGAACAACAATACCTTGCTGACCGCTACATTGTTGGCACCTGTCCAAAATGCAATTATGAAAACGCTTATGGGGATCAGTGTGAACAATGCGGTGCCAGCTTAAGCCCGAAAGAACTGATTAATCCGCAATCTGCTTTATCTGGTAATAATCCTGTGTTGAAAAAAACAAAACACTGGTACCTGCCTTTGGATAAATACCAGAAAGAATGGCTGGAAGAATGGATCGATAGTCATAAAAACGACTGGAAGTCAAATGTTTACGGACAATGTAAATCATGGCTTACCCAAGGCCTCAGACCCCGTGCGGTAACCCGTGACCTGGAATGGGGCGTTCCCGTTCCCATAGAAGGTGCCGATGGAAAAGTTTTGTATGTATGGTTTGACGCTCCGATTGGCTATATTTCTGCAACTAAGGCCTGGGCTGAAGAACAGGGAAAAAACTGGGAAACTTACTGGAAAGATGAAAAAACCAGTTTAATTCATTTTATAGGAAAAGACAATATTGTTTTTCACTGCCTGATCTTTCCATCAATGCTAAAGGCGCACGGAGAATATATTCTCCCGGATAATGTGCCGGCAAATGAATTTCTTAACCTGGAAGGAAGAAAGCTTTCTACTTCAAGAAACTGGGCTGTCTGGGTCAATGAGTTTGTGGAGGATTTCCCCGGAAAAGAAGATGTGCTGCGTTACACGATCTGCGCCAATTTCCCTGAACAAAAAGACAATGATTTTACATGGAAAGATTTCCAGAACAAGAATAACAATGAACTCGTAGCTGTGCTGGGAAATTTTGTAAATAGGGCACTCGTGCTTACCAAGAAATTTTTCGACAAAAAAGTGCCTGAATGTTCCGATATAACAGATTATGACAACGAAATACTTGAGAAAGCTGGAAAAATCAAGGAGGATCTGGAAAATCGGCTTGAGAATTTTAAATTCCGTGAAGCAGTTAAGATTGCAATGGATATGGGCAGGCTGGGGAATAAATACCTTGCAGACACTGAACCATGGAGTTTATATGAAAAAGACCCGGATCGTGTTGCAACAATCATGAATATTTCGCTGCAAATAAGTGCAAGCTTATCGATAATCATTGAACCGTTTATGCCGTTTGTTGCCGAAAAGCTAAGAAAATTCTTAAACATCGAAAAGCTAAACTGGGAATTGGCAGGAAAAGCGGATATTCTGAAACCCGGCCATGAAATCAATAAACCGAAGCACCTGTTTCAGAAGATTGAAGATAAAGAAGTTGAGCAACAAGTGGAAAAACTTAAAGAAGCTCAGCGGAAAATTGAACAAGAAGAAAAAGGCGTTGAGCCGGCAAAAGAAGACATCAGTTTTGATGAATTTACAAAGATGGACATCCGCATTGGAACAGTGACTGAAGCAGAGAAAGTACCAAAAACAAAAAAGCTTTTAAAATTAAAAATTGATACCGGAGTTGATGAACGCACTGTAGTCAGTGGAATAGCTGAATATTATCCCCCTGAAGAAATCGTAAACAAACAGGTAAACATCGTAATTAACCTGGCTCCCAAAAAGATCAAAGGAATCGAATCACATGGTATGATCCTGATGGCTGAAAATGCAGATGGAAAATTGACCTTCGTCGTCCCTGAAGAAGATACGCAAAATGGGTCGATGGTTAAGTAAATACTGCATTGTTTAATTGTTCTATTGTTAAATTGTTGAATTGAAGCTGAGGCGAAGGCTAAGGCTGGCAATAGCCGGAGTTGTAGGGATGTTTATTCTATTGTTGAATTACTCATTTCGTTCATGAAGATATACGTTGTTGATTGAGGCTGAGTCAACATATTAACCGCAAGGATCGCAAGGGAAGGCGCAATGGACGCAATTTTCCGGCACTAAAGCCGCCAGGCGGCTGTGATAAATGCCAAGTAAAGATTTCACCACCGCTGTCGCGAG
>CAYFRV010000132.1:0-7666 GCA_964345495.1 uncultured Bacteroidales bacterium
ATCAGCGAGAGAATGTTTTTCACGCAGGTTTCGCAGATGAGCGCAGATAAGTAAATTAAATAATCAGCGTCAATCAGCGAGACTAGTCCGGCCACTGACGGATCAGCGAGAACTATAGTTACTCCACCTCGATTATCCCGTTTTTTATGCCGTACATGATTAGCTGGGCCGTATTCTTCGACCCCGTTTTTTCAAGCAAATTCGTGCGGTGTGTATCTACCGTGCGTCTGCTCAGGTATAAATTCTCAGCAATTTGCTGGTTCGTCATTCCCTTGCAAATATGCCGCAGCACTTCAATTTCCCTTTTTGTCAGATTATCGTTGTTCTCAATGGTTATTTTTTCAGGAGCCTCGCTGAATATTGATTTCAACCGCTCAGTCATTTCACCATCTATGTAATCTTTTTTATTGAGAATAATATCAATAGAACGGTTTAAGCTTTCCAGGCTGTTTTGGTTGACTGGCGAATTGCTGTCTGTTTGGTTTTGCCGGATTGTCAGCATGCCGATAAATGCCTTTTCTCTTTGAATCTCGGTCATGCCGCCTGAAGTGTCTACCTGAATATATTGACCGTCTGATGTTAGCATTTTGAACGATCCATTTGCCTTTTTTACAATTCCTTTTTCACATTTTTTTAAAGTTGCACGCACTTCTTTTTTGTCTTCTTCATGAATGAGCTCGTAAAAGTTTTTTCCCCGGAGTTCCTGTTCCTCATAGTCCAGCATTTTAGTGAATTTTTTGTTATGAAAAGCAATTTTGTCGGCTTTAAGAACATAAACCCCGATCAGGTCGTTTTCAATGATCGTGTTTAGATTTTCCTGGTTGGCATTTAAAAATTTTTGATATTTTTCAAGCCGTGTGGTTATAGCTGCCTCCAATTCATTATAGTCGAAAGGTTTGGTTATATAGTCATCGGCGCCAAGCTGCATGCCTGCCCTGATGTCATCTTTTTCTGTCTTGGCCGTTAAGTAGATAAATGGTATAAACGATGTCGATGTATTTTCCTGCAGGGTTTGATAGACCTGGTAGCCATCAAAATTTGGCATGGCTATGTCACACAGGATCAAATCCGGTGTGCTTTCAAGCGCTTTTTTGATGCCTTCAAGCCCGTTTTCTGCCTGGTAAATGGTGTAACCTTCTTCATTGAGCATGTCTGCAGTAGATTCTCTCAGCATTTGGTCGTCTTCGATAATGAGTATTTTATGCTTCATTGACATTTTCTTTTTGTTTTTTTTCTGAAACAGGAATATTTACTGATACAGTAGTTCCAATTCCGATTTCGCTATTTATATGTAATTTACCTTTTAATAAATCTGTACAGTGTTTGATGATTGCCATTCCGAGACCAGTACCGGCTACGTTGTCTATATTGGAAGCCCGGTAAAATGGTTCAAAAATTCTGGTGAGTTCCTTTTCAGGAATGCCTTTTCCATGATCCTGAATGGTTAAATTTATCCAATATTCAGTATGGTTCATTTTAACTAATACTTCCGTTTCCTCTGAAGAGTATTTTAGCGCATTACTCAGCAGGTTTGTTACGATATGATGCAGCAAAAATTTGTCCGTATGAACTGTCCCCACATTTTCATCCTTAACTAATTTGATATGACGCTGAGTGCTGAAATTGGTTAGTGTTTCATCAATTAATGAACTAATAAAAGCATCAAAATCAACAGGCACCGGATTGAATTTCAGTTTGCCGCTTTGTTTTTTGCCGAAAAGCGAAACATCGTCAAGCATGGAATTTAAAACTTGTACCGAATTTTGAATTCTTTCCAGGCTTTGTCCTTTTTTCTCTCTGTTCCATTTTTCTTCAAATCGTTCCAGCAGCTGAGCGTTGGAATATATATTGGCCAGGGGTGTTCTGAACTCATGGGATACCATCGAAATGAATCGTGTTTTCATTTCATTGAGCTCTTTTTCACGTTCCAGGGATTTATAGATATTCGCTTCAGCTTTTTTCCGGTCTGAAATGTCCAGAACAAAACCCAGGTAACGATCTTCTTCCAGCTTTACTGCATTTACAAACACATCAACTGTTTCTCCCCGGCTTGTCAAAAGTTTTGTCTCATGGAAAGAGTTCCCGTGTTCCCGTAAGCTCTGAAAGGTATCTCTTACATTTTCCTTCTCGCTTTCGTGGACAATGTCCGGGATACTATAATTTAACAGTTCTTCCATGGTGTAATTCAATAGCTGTAGTCCCTCCGGGTTTGCATCCAGGTATCGGCCCTGCCCGTTAGCCAGGAATATCCCTATAGGGGCGTTTTCAATATATGTCCTGAATTTCTCTTCACTTTTTTTCAGGGCTTTCTGATATTTTTTCTCTTCAGTAATATCCTTCAGCGTATTGATTGAAAACTCAATCTTTCCTTCACTGAGTACCGGATCCGAAGATGTATAAATGTATTTACGCAGGAATGGCTCCCAGAATTCACCTTTTACATTTTTCTTTTGGGCTATTGCGCTCCGGCTTATACATCTCGGGGGTGGTGAAGAGGTTCCGTGCACTATTCTATAGGATTTTTTCCCGATCAGGTTTTCAGGAGTATCTCCGATGATATCCCCAAATGCTTTATTACAATCAAGAATGTTGAAATCAGTATCGATCAGGTATATTCCTTCACTGATCGTCTTGAAAGATCTTCGCCAGAGTTCTTTATCCTTTATGATTTGCTTTTCAAGTTTCTTCCGTTCTTCAATTTCACTGATAAGATCGTTGTTGATCCTGTTCAGCTCTTCCGTTCTCTTTGTCACTTCCTTTTCAAGGTTGAAATTGGTGTTTTTTATAAATCGTTCGGCGCGTTTGCGTGTAGTAATGTCCTGTACTATTCCTTCAAGATGATCCAGATTCCCTGCTTTATCTTTCACGGGGTAAATAGTTAACAGCACTTCAAATTGATCATTATTGCGTTTTTTGAATGTGGTTTCCACATGCTGAACCTCCCCGGTTTTTTTTACATCATTGAGAATACGTTGGCGGTCATCGGGATTAACATAAATGTCCCCGGGTATACTCTGTACTTCCATAATCATTTGTTCAGGGGAATCATAGGCAAACATTTCTGCTGCAGCTGGGTTGAGATCACTGAATTTCCCTTTAAAATCCGACCGGAATATGCCTATCGGCGCATTGGTAAAAATCTGGCGGAATTTTTCTTCACTTGTTCTTAATGCCTCAACTATTTTTTTCCGTTGCGTAATGTCCCGGTTGATACTTAAAATTGCCGGCCGCCCTTTATAGTCTACCACAGAGGCATTGATTTCCATGGTCAGTTCTTCCCCGGCTTTCGTATATTGTATGGTTTCAAAATTGTTGTATACGCCTTTTTCCAGTGTTTTTTGTATTCGCTGCTCTCCGGTCGGGATGTCTTTGGATATGGCTTTCATAGATTTTCCGATGAATTCGCCCCGGGGGAACCCATAAATTTCACAGGCCCTTTGGTTGGCATCAAGAATTTTTTCATCCCGGGGCGACATGATTATCACCGCGTCGTGTGCATTTTCAAACAACTCCCGGTAGTATTTTTCAGAGGTTTGCAGCGTTTGTTCAGCAAGACGTCTATCTGTAATATCATGGATGATTGAGAACAACACCCGCCTGTTATTTATTGTAAGGGGAGAAGAATATACTTCCACGTCTTTTCGGGTTCCATTGGCTAGTTGGTGGGTGAAAAAGAAATGGTTCTGGTCATTTTTAACAGCATTCTTCATTTTAAAACGGACTTTCTCTTCAGGTTGGGTGTTGATCTCGCTGATATGCATGGATGAGAGCGTATCTTTGCTGTATCCATAAAATTCAGCAGCAGCCAGATTACAATCAAGAATTTCCCCGGTTTCCGGATCGATAAGCAGCATGGCAGCACTGTTGTACCTGAAAAAAGCTTTAAAAAATTCTTCGTTTTCATTCAGCCTTTCTGAGCGGAAGAAATTTCTGACACTTCCCCCTGGATTATAATGCTTATAGAGTTCCAGGGCAATTAAAAAAATCAGTAGCCCAATTAATCCAAAGATGTAGAGATTGTTGTTACCGGCAGACTGACGGATTTTATGGCTTTTATCTTCCAGGTATGTGGCTAGCTCAGCTTCATTTTTATTAAATTTAATTATAAAAGATGTAAAGGTAGCGTTCTTGCTGATAGACGACTCACCCTGTGTAGGTTTGACCTGTTTTACTTTCTTTTCATATTGACTAACTAATTTCGAGATTGAAGTCAGCTTATTGTTCAGCATTCTGTTTTCCCGGGTGCTTTGATTTCTGAGGCTGTCCATTTTGTGAAGCTTTTGGAGAGCCAGGTGAAGGTGTTTGAAGCAGGGAATAGTATCTTCTTTTTGATTCACAGCCATTTCTTCCTGCTTTAACTGAAAGGCGTTAGATATATGATAATCTACCTCCTGTAAAAGGCCCATCTGCTGGATATGATACGCTGACTCCTTGTTTTTGATCTTCTGCTGATAGAACAGAAAAGCTATCATTAATGCGGTTAACAGGGTCATAATATGGAGTAACAGCGATGTTTTGTTCACAAAAAACTTTTTCATTCTCTTCTTTTCTATATTTATTAAATCTATAAAACGTGGCTACACGGCAAAGGTTTAGCCGGTTTTGACGAACGGTCTGCCTTGTTTGACCGGTATCGTTTGCAAGATGATTGTTTGTGAAATTTTATTATGCAGCCCGTCCGAACTAAGTTGGTAAGGAAAAGAAATTTTTGTTTAATCCTTATTCGGGCTGAATAACCCATCTGACGATAGAAAAGAGTCATTCAGGGATGGTAAGGGTTGCAGGGGAGGTAGAAGGATTTTTGCCTGGTGTTTTTTGAGTGTAATACTCACCGTTGAACCCGGATCAGCCTGTTTTATTGTGGATATTCGGAAATTGTAATTTGGCTATGGGTAAAAATACCGATATGCTAAAATACGTCTTTTACCCCTTTTTGCGCAAATCTATTCCATCTACATTTGCCATGTAACATTAAAAATTTATCAATGAACCAAAAACAACACATAATAATTGTCGATGACTACAGGGTGAATCGTGTGCTTTTAAAGGAAGTACTTTCAGAGGATTACCAGGTTTCAGCGTTTGCTGATCCGCGAAAAGCACTGCAAAGTTTTATTTCGGAATCTTATGACCTTATTATTTCTGATCTGATGATGCCGGAAATGTCAGGAATAGAACTTCTTGAGGAAGTGCGAAAAATCAATAGATACATTCCTTTTATAATACTAACTGCAAATACAGATAAGCAAAATGAAAAGAATGCCTACCAGGCAGAAGCGAATGAATACCTCTATAAGCCCATAAATATCAAAAATTTATTAAATACAGTTAAAAGTCTGATAAACCATAAAAACACTAAAAATCAAATTATATGAATTGGAAAAATTTAACCATTGCTCAAAAACTAGGTGTCGGGTTCGGTCTTGTGATCATTGCCGCAATCGCGATTGGTTTCATGGGGTATTATTCCATGGAAAATGTAAAAAATGAAGTTAAGGAAGCCAATGCTTTTCAGAATATTCAAAAAGAAGTGATTACAATCACTAAAGATCAAAAGGAATACCATTACACTCAAAAACAAGAGGTGGCTGAGGCAATTCAGAAAGAACTGGACAGAGTTAATAATCTGGCGGAAAATGAGCTAAACCTACTGGAGTCAGGAGAAGATAAGCGTTTGGTCAGAGAGATGATTAGTGATATAAATAAGTACCAAACGAGCTTCAACTCATTTCTGGAAGATGAGCGGCTCAGAAAACAGGAGTATCAGGAGATGAAAGAACAGTCCATGTCGCTCTCAGAAACTATCCTGAACTTTGAAAAAAGACAAAAAGCTCAGCTTGAAGAACATATTCTTAACGATGCAGCTTCATCACGGCAGGAAACACGTGAGCTGAATCAGCTTTTCATGGCCAATGAAATCCTCCTGCACCTGAATAAAATGCAGGAGAATGAAAAAGATTATGATCGAACTGAAAAACAAATCTATATTGAGCAGTTCAACCAGAATTATAACGAAGCCCTGAAACATTCAAAAGAACTGGAGGAAATGATCAGCGATAAACAATCCCGCAGGGTGGTTGAAGCCATTGTTACCGGGTTGAATGATTTCAGGAAGAAGTTTGATGTGTTTGTGGAAACCCATAACAGGCTGGACGACGAGGAAGAAGAATTGCAGGCAGTGACAAGTGCTTTGATCAGTCAGTCACAGAAGGTCAGCGATAACCTTAATCAGGCCATGGAACAGCGCATATCACGAGCAGATACTCAGATACTGATTTTTCTGTTTGTGGGGATTATACTTGCCCTTTTGATTGGTATAGCCATTACCAGGGATCTGAAACAAAACCTTGGAGGAGAACCTGCCGAAGTAGCAGAGGTAGCAGACCGGATTGCCAGAGGAGACTTAACCCTGAAACTGGACAAACAAAAAGCAAGAACCGGTGTGATGAAATCCATGCAGGATATGAGCAGTAAGCTGAAAGAAGTAATTAGTGCCATCAGTGAAGGATCCAATAACATTGCCTCAGCCAGTCAACAGCTTAGCAGTAGTTCACAGGAGTTGTCACAGGGAGCCTCCGAGCAGGCATCTTCTGTGGAAGAAGTGTCCTCTTCTATGGAAGAAATGAGTTCTAACATTCAGCAAAATACAGATAACGCTAAGCAAACAGAAAAGATTTCGGCAAATGCTTCAAATGGAATGGATGATGTAGGTAAAGCTGCACAGAAAAGTCTGGATTCAACAAGGAATATCAACGAAAAGATACAAGTGATTAACGACATCGCTTTTCAGACAAACATTCTTGCCCTGAATGCTGCAGTTGAGGCAGCACGTGCAGGCGAGCACGGGAAAGGGTTTGCAGTTGTGGCCGACGAAGTCAGAAAGTTAGCCAGTAAAAGCAAAGATGCTGCGGATGAGATTATCGAACTTTCCGAAACCAATAAAGAGGTAACAGAAAACGCAGGTAAACAAATGCAGGAGCTGATGCCTGAAATACATAAAACATCCGAATTGGTGAAGGAGATCAGTGCCGCCAGCTCCGAGCAGAATTCAGGAGCCGAGCAGATTAATGGTGCAGTTCAGCAGCTAAACCAGGTTACCCAGCAGAACGCTTCGGCCTCAGAAGAAATTGCTACAAGCTCTGAAGAGCTCTCCAGTCAGGCCGATCAGCTGAAAGAAGTTATCGGGTTCTTTACGTTTGATGAAAAAGAATTTCAGAATAAGGGCCAGGGTAGAAAAACAAAGGCAGATATTAATGTTGCCCACATGAAGTCCGGCAATGGAAATGGCCAGCAAGAGCAGCCACTGAACAAGGCTTCCTTTAACTTTTCTGGGAATAACGGGAAAAATGGAAATGGCAATGGAAACGGATATGGCAATGGCCAGCAGGCTGAAAAAGGAGTACATTTAAACATGAACAACAAAAAATACGATGATGACACCGAGTACGAAAGCTATTAAAGATCCTGTTTATGATCTTTCCAATGACTGGCCAGGGTTAAACGGTCATCCGGTTTTTGTACCGGAAGAAGTTGAGTAATGATTCTGAATGGAATCATGCAGGAACAAAAATCCTTCCCTCTACTCAGGGAGGGATTTTTTATAAAACATGCTTTCATCCTAATGGCAACCCTTTCAACTTGTCGATAGACACCCTTTAACCTGTCA
>CAYFRV010000133.1:0-2126 GCA_964345495.1 uncultured Bacteroidales bacterium
TAATCATGCGTATGAAAATATGCATCTTCAAATTTTTGCAAGGTTTCCCGCATTTTTTCAATATACTTAAGATCAGTCGTTTGTTTTGATTTCATGGAATATACCTGTAGCTCATGTAAAAGTGTAAGATGAGTTGTGTATTTTTCATAAGCCTCCTGGTTTGATGGGTCTACAGGTTTAATTCTTTGATGCAGAAAATACTGGCTGACAATATCCTGTATTTTAGTAGCGTGTTCTTCTTTATTGGTTATCCATCTGACCAGTTGATTGTAATTCTTGTCACCTTCTTCTGATAATTCGGTGATTTGATTCATTGATTTTTCAATGGTTCTAATGTGTTCTGCTATTTGTTCAACTCTTAACGAGTCTCCATAGATCCCACATGGAATTTCACAATGTGCGAAAGAGGATTTTCCCTGTAAAACGAACAAAATGGCTGTTAATGTAAATGTTAAAATGATGTTTTTTGTCTTCATAATTCGAGATTTTTAAGTTTTACTATCAATTGTTCATAATTGATAACAAATAGGAAGCAAAATGGTTTATTCGGTTATGATTTACGTTTTTGTATATCAGTATAATAAGAAGTTTTGGAGTAATTGGCATAGTCCTTTCGTTAATTAGGCTATTGTCTGCAATCTTTGGAAGTGGATTTCAAATGTATGTGAAAAGAGCCAATTTTTAACTGTTCTGAATTTTTGATTCAAAGGAATTTTACCCCCTGATTATTCAAACTTTTTTTTGTGTTTCCCGTAACTTGATTATGAATATAAGATGAAAACATGAAAGAATACCAGATTCGTACATTCGGTCTCAATGATCTTGAAGAGAAACTGAATCGTTTTTTTGAGCAACACCGGGAAAGTGATATGCTGACTATAACATCTTTGGGTGCTATTGATAATTCTGCTTTCGTGAAAGGAGAAACGGAAAAACCTGTGGTTGTTTCCGTTTATTATATTGAGCCTCACTTAGCTGCTGTTGCTGATTAGTAAAGTTTTCAGGGATACATTTGGGTTGAATTTTTATTTCAGATTTTTATCCGATTTGTAGGTTAGCGCATAAATTGCAAATGAACCCAGCCAGTGCCCGCCTTCATAACTATCATTCATAAGGTTTGGAAGTGAGTGTTTTACATGCTCGTTTCCTGATTTTATTAGATGCCTGTACTCCGGGTATTGATAAGCTAATCCGTAAAAAACCCATGCTCTGCTGAAATTAAGTCCGTCCAGATGTACTAGTTTTCCGTCACTGCGGTCAGAGACTTTTCCAGGCTCCATTTTAAATTCCCTGGATTTAAGTTTTGGAGCAAATTCTGTTATCCACTCGTTAAATTTTTCTTTGCTCAATATTCTTCGCATTAAGTCTATTTCTTCCAGACATGGAGATAAAAAGTCGTGTCCGCTGGGTTCCCATTCGAACGGACAATTATTGTCGCCAAGATAAAATTCTTTCGCTCTCGACTCAATAGTTTTCTTAAGTTCTTCATTTTGGGTGGTCTCAGCATAATCCCATGCAAATGACAGGCCAAATGCAGTGTTGCTGTGTTCTCCGACTCTGATTGGATAATTCAGTTTGGGAAGGTATTCTACAAAGCGGTTGGCAATCAGTTCTGTCAATGGTTGAAGGTTTTTTTCCAGTTCACGGGCAAGAGGATCATCCCAGGTATGGAGTTCTTCTGCAAGTTTTAGCAGCCATGCCCAGCCATAGGTTCTTTCAAATCCATCGCTGGGTTCTTCTTTAAAATATTTTACCTCTTCTTTTATGTTGGCTTTGGTGATATTTTCTTTGAGTTTCATTCTAATGGTATCTTCCTTTTTTAACCCGGAAAATTTTTTTAATAGTCTTACCAATGACCAATGTCCATGTACTGAAGAATGCCAGTCGAAACAACCATAAAATGCAGGGTGCAATTCGTGTGGTTCTCCAATATCTTCTTTTCCGCCTAAAGTTTGTCCCAGTTTGTTTGGGTACTCTTTTTGCATACAGTTTAAAGGCAGCTCAGCAAGATTGTTGGCTTGCTCTAACGTAAGCCGGAGTGGGTCTTCAACGGAAGGTTTTTGTTTTTTTTCTTTTGACTCATCTTTTGATTGGGTGCAGGCAGAAAAAGTGAGTAAAATGATAAT
>CAYFRV010000133.1:2226-7612 GCA_964345495.1 uncultured Bacteroidales bacterium
TTTGCGAGAACACATTTATATCTGCTTTTTGGACAACCTCTGAGGAAATCTGTTTAACTCAGTTAGCTTGTAGTTTGTTGATTAATAATGAGCTGAAGAAGTTATTTGTGTCCTTCATACTTGAAAGATACTTTAACTTTAGCACGGTAAGCCTCAACTTTACCATCTTTCATTTGCATATCCATTTCGGAAACTTCTGCAACCCGAAGCTCGTGTAAACTTTCGGATGCTTTGTTTACTGCGTTCAAAGCTGCTTTTTCCCACGATTCAGGACTAGTTCCTACCAGTTCAATAATTTTATAAACAGAATTTGGCATAATACCTCCTTTTTGAATTTTGATTAAAAATGAATATTATAAATTTAGTGATATTTGTAAAGCTTTTCAAGACAATAGAATAAAATTGTCTTCGGAATTTTTTTATTTACTGACACAAAATGACGTTGGCCTGACTTATCTTTACATTGAAAAAAGAATAATTGTATAACCAAACATAATCCGAATGAAAATTACTAATTTCATTGCTTATTCAAAATCATACATGATATGCCAATAAAGATATTAGCTACAGCAGATTTGCACCTTGGGAGAAAATCTTCGGCGGTTCCACCTGGTAATGAAGAGAGTTCCACTAAATACACATGGAATAAAATGGTTGACTGGGCCATTGAACACGGGATTCATATATTGCTTTTATCGGGAGATATTATTGATCAGGACAATAAATATTATGAAGCTATCGGGCCAATACAGAGTGGTTTTGATAAACTGAACAAAAATGGAATTGCTGTTTACCTGGTTACCGGAAATCACGATTACGATGTGCTTGCAGAAATCATTAAAGGTAATAAATACGAGAACATCCATCTCCTTGGTGCAGATGGAAAATGGGAGAAGAAAACATATAGAGGAAAAAATGCTACCTTACAGCTTGCCGGATGGTCATTTCCAAATAAATACGTCACCGAAAATCCGATGACAAAATTCGATGGGCTTGAGCTGGATCCGAATGCAATGACGATTGGATTATTACATGGTGATATAGATTCGCTGGAAAGCAAATATGGCCCGGTAAAACTCAGGGATTTGAAATTTGCCGGAGTGGAAGCATGGATTCTCGGGCATATCCATAAACCGATGGAGCTTAGTTCTGAAGCGCCTTATGTTGCCTATCCGGGTTCTCCTCATGCCTTAGATCCTGGTGAAACTGGTGTTCATGGTCCGTTGTTACTTGAAGTGCATGGAAAGAATGACATTAAAACCAAACGGCTTCCACTTTCTCCTTTACGATATGAAAAGATTTCGGTGACAGTGGAACCTGAAGATGACGAGGCAGCGGTCAGGGATTCCCTAACATCAACACTATTACAGGAAGGTCAGCAATTGTTGCCCGAGCTGGAGAATGTTGCTTTTCTGGTATATGATATAGTTTTGGAAGGCACGCACACTGCAGTTAATGAATTGTACGTCCGGACAAGTCAGATTGTTCAGGATTATGAGCAGGAACTGGAAACGGGAACACGAATAATTGTGAGAAAGGTAGAAAACAATATTCAACCCGCCGTGGAAAATCTTGAAGAGCTGGCAGAGCATCCTTCGCCTGCCGGTAAGCTGGCAGAAACCATGCTTGCCATTAAGCGGGGAGAAACAACACCTTTTCTTGATAAATTAACGGAACAATGGAAGGTGAAACTCCAAAAGATCAATAAAGCCGGCACTTATTCGCCTTTAAAACAAAATGACAGATTGCCGGAATATGATAATAAACTAGCCAGAGAAGCTATTTTACATGAGTGCAACCAGTTGCTTAATAAGTTAATTCATCAACAGCAAACCTAACGGACATTATGGAGAAGGTACCTTTCATATTAAAAGAATTATCAATCAGAAAAATGCCTGGATTACCTGCAGGCCTTAAGCCTTACAAAGGGTTGTCGCCAAACATCAATATCGTTGCAGGACCAAATGCTTCGGGGAAAAGTTCTACAGCACGGATGATACAGCAAATTGTCATGCGGAATAACACAGAAAGGATGCAGGCGCGGAGTGCAGTTGAAATTGGCCATGAAAACTGGCAGGTAAATATTGATTCAAAACACATAACAATTCAACGAGAAGGCGTAGACGCCCAGCTCACCGGGTTGCCTCCTGCCGAAGCTGAAGAGCGATATTTATTGGCTCTTCATGAACTTGTTTACCAAAACGAACAAGGACTTGCGAAACAGATTCTGAAGGAGTCTGTTGGGGGTTTCGACCTGGATCAAGCTATGCAGGAATTGAATTACAGTGAAAGCATTACCACAACAAGGACTTCAGAGTACAAAAAATATCAACAAGCTTACAGGGAGTACAATGAGCTTTTGAGTCAGCAAAAAGCGCTCAAAAAGGACGAAGAGAGGTTGAAGCAATTGTATGCAGAAAAGCAAAAAGCAGAAAAAGCCTCAAAATTTAAAGCATTCTATGCGCTCGTAAAAGATTGGCTTTCACAGAAAAAAGAGTTTGAAGCCTGGCGAGATAAATATAAATCTTTTTCGGAGGTGATGGATCGACTGAATGGCGAGGAGTATAAAAATATTGAGGAGCTGGAGCAAGAAATAGCTGAAGCTCAGGGTGAAATTGAGCAGGCACAAAAAGAGATAGATCGGTGTAAGCGTGAGCTTTCAGATTTAGACCTGCCGGCAGAAGGGGTGGACGATAAAGTTTTAGACGAATTAAAGAAAAAAATTGAACAACTGGATGAGACCAGCCGGGAAATAGCGAATAAAGAACAGGAAAAAGTAGCAGCACGGGAAAATGAAGAGGAAGCGCTCAAAGCGATTAACAGTTCATTGGATTATAATTCGTGGAAAGGAATCAATCTGAAGGATGTGACTAATCTTCAAATGTTTCTTGATAAAGCAACCAAGGCTTACAGTGAGAAACAGTTTTTGGAAACTGAAATCGATAAACTTAAGCAGGAAAGTGAAAATAGTGAAGAAGCAGAACCGGATACTTTAAAATCAGGAATTAAAGCGCTTTCACAATGGCTCCAGGAACAAATGAGTTCAGGAATTTCAGGGAAATGGCTTTGGTTTTTAACTATAGCCGGAGCATTAACTGCAGGAGCTACTTTACTTTTCGGTTGGTACGGACTGTTGGGGGTTGCTGTACTTGTTATTCTTTCTTTCTTCGCTTTACAAAACAAATCTGCTAATGAAACTGCCATAAGGCAACAAGATTACCTTAAAACAGGATTAGATGCCCCGGAAGAATGGAATGTAGAACAGGTGACAGAAACTTTGGATTATCTTTCCGGTAGACTGAGTAGCGCATGGTACCAGGATAAAGTAAACAAAAAAATTGATCAGCGAAATGAAGAACTGGAAGAGCTGCAGGCCAGATTAACTGAAGTAGAAACGGCACGTCAGGAGTGGGAGGATAAGTTGAAGGCTGTACCCGATTTGCCGGATGCGGATGTGAAAAACTACAGCGGGTTGTATTGGTTTCTTGTTCATGCCAGAGAATGGCAGAAAAGCCATGCTGAAGTGGAGGCTTTAAATGCGCAAAAAGAAAAGCTTGATGAGAAAAATGATGAGCTTCTGAAGGAAATTAATGAAGCCTTCCGGCAAAATAATGCCGAACAAGCAAAAGATGTCGCTGGTGTTAAGGCAACATATAATAAACTTTATAAAGACGAAGAGAAGCGCAGAGAAAATACAAAGGAAATTGAAAGACAGAACGAAGTCCTTAAAAAGAATAAGGGAATTGAACAGGACAAAAGTCAGAAACTTCAGCGTATTTATAATAAACTGGGTTTGAATGAAGGAGAGAAAGACAAGGTAAGAACGCTGGTTGAGCAATTGAAAAATTATAACAATACGAAAAGCAATTACCAGATTAATCAAAGCAGTTTACAAGAAAAAGAAACACGCATGAAAGAGCATTCCATTTACAGGGAAAAACAAAATGAAGTGTTCTTTTTGAGCCCGGATCAGGTGGAGGAAAAGATAAAGGAGCATGAGCAGCAGGCACTAGAGCAGGAAAGAATCAGCAAAGAAATTACCGAAATCGAAACAAACATTAAAAATGCAAAGGCAAATAATGACCTGGAAGATGCCCTGAAAAATAAAGAACAGGCGCTTTCTGAACTGGAAGAATTGTACGAAAGAAATTTATCTGCGCTCACCGGCAGTGTTGTTGTGGAAGAATTGAAAAAAGAAACACAGAATAAAAATCAAACACCCGTTTTAAAACGAGCCAATAAAATATTTAATCGTATTACCAGGGGACGCTATGAGTTGCAGTTGACAGAAGAAAACGGCAAACCTGTTTTTAAGGCTTTTGATACGATTCTGAATTTAGGCCAGCATTTAGATGAATTGTCAACGGGAACCCGAATTCAGCTTTTGCTTTCTGTAAGGGTGGCATTTATAGAAACACAGGAGTCGGCGCTTAAGTTGCCTCTGTTGGCTGATGAGTTACTGGCCAACAGCGATGATGCAAGAGCAAAAGCAATTATCGAAGCATTGGTTGAGATAAGCAAAGACGGACGGCAGATATTTTACTTTACTGCACAGGGGGATGAGGTGGCAAAGTGGAAACATCACATGAGTTCTGTAGATAATATTTCATATAAAGTATTTGAAATTACCGGAGAGAGTGCTGAGCGTCTTGACTATGACAATTATGAACCGCCCTTTGAAACTTTTAAACTCAAACAAACTGACATTCCTGCTCCTTCTGGTAAAACTCATGGAGCGTATGGAAAAGAATTGCAGGTTCCTCATTTTGATTTGCTTTCTCAATCGGTAAACAAGCTTCACCTATGGTATCTTATTGATGATTCCGCGTTGTTGTATAATTGCTTGTTGCCTGGAATAAGGTATTGGGGTCAGTTGCAAAGTTTTATTGAGAATAATGGCACAATTCAGGGATTGGAGGCTGATTATATAAAGAAATTAAAAGAAAAAGCTGCTCTTTTGGAACGTTTTCAGGAGCTTTACCAACAGGGAAGGCCGGTTCCGATAGATCGAAGTGTGCTGGAAAATTCCGGCGCTATTTCGGATAAATTTATTGATGCGGTTAGTCAAAAACTTGAGGAAGTAAACCGAAACCCGGAACAATTGATCCGGGCACTGAGAAAAGGAGAGGTTCCCCGGTTTATTAAAAGTAAGATTGATGAGTTGGAAGAATACCTGGTCAATAAAGGCTACATTCGGGAAGAAAAGGTGTTGGGTAAAGACGAGATTCTGGTTAACCTGCAGGCTATGATATCGACAATGGAAGTTGAAAGGGGAGAAGTGGAACGAATGATTGAACGAATTCTGCAGAGTGTAGACAAAAGTCGATGAATCATAAGTATACTAACTTAACAGGTTTTGGAAACCCTGGACCACCGGCATCCCTGC
>CAYFRV010000134.1:0-7564 GCA_964345495.1 uncultured Bacteroidales bacterium
GGGCTGAAACGAAACATTCTTTTTCAGTTGTAGCTACACAGGCAAATTCAGAAGGCTAAGAGCAAAAGGCAAAACTTGCAGTAGGCAGCGAAATCATTCAGCATGTAAAGGATAAGCAAATGATAATTCAAACAGGAGATAGCAGATTACTCGTTCCCTGTTTGTTGATTATCCTTATCCTCGTCGCTTTTGCCTCCGGTAGCATCCTTAAATTCTTTGATGCCCTTTCCAAAACCTTTCATAATTTCGGGTATTTTTCTTCCACCGAAAATCAACAACAAAGCAAGCACGATGAGCAGTATTTCCCACACACCGGGCATTCCTAATAACACAAAATTTATCATAGTGCACATATTTGATTCCTAACGAATTTAATCTTTTTAGTCAAAAAATAAAAATCCTTTTTAGATAACACAAATTTTTCCAAATATATTGTTCAACCGAACTATATTCTGATACTTAGAACACAAATCTCATAATATCATTTCCCAGAGCCAGAATAATTAAACTAAAAACAATCAGCATACCCACAATTTGTGCGTATTCCAAAAATTTATCCCCTGGTTTCTGTCCTGAAATAATTTCATACAAGAGAAACATCACATGCCCTCCATCCAATGCAGGAATAGGTAAAATATTAACTATACCCAACATGATTGATAAAAGAGCAGTTAAACTCCAAAATGCCTGCCAATTCCATGCCCCGGGAAATATACTTCCAATCGTTATAAAACTGCCCACCTCTTTATAAGCTTCGGTTTTCGGGGTAAAGATCAATCCCAATTGTTTTAGATAGCTATTAAAAGTTGCTATTCCCTTTTCGATTCCTGCGGGTATGGAAGCAAAAAACCCATAGTTTTCACTTGCGAGATCATAGTATTTGCCCAGGTCAGCACCCAATGCAATTCCTAGTTTACCATTTTTGTTCACTTGTGCAGCAATTTCTTTCCTACTGCCATCGCGCATGACCTCTAAACTCACTTCTTCACCTTTATATTTATCCAGCCTCTCGCTTAATTGATCAAAATACTTACACTCTTCACCATTAACAGCGACGATTTCATCGCCTTTTTTAAGCCCTGATTTTTTAGCGGGAGAATTTTCAGGAAATCCATTAATAACAGCAGGATAACGAGGTTGCAGAAAACCCGGGTTATTCATCAATTTTGGGAAAATTGAGTCGGGGATATGAATGGCTTTTGTAGTATTATTTCGCTGAACGCTCACTGTTGCAGGTCGATCTAATAAAATCTCCTGAAAAATATTTGAGTAACGCTCGACTTTCTTTCCGTTAATAGCTAATATTTTATCTCCATCTTCAAAACCCACAGACTCTGCGAGGGAATCGGCCATAAACCCTTTCTCATTAACACTTTCTGTTGGCAGGTATTGCTCTCCCCATGTAAAAAGAATCGCTGAATAAATTAGTATAGCAAGAACAAAATTCATCATTACCCCGCCAAGCATTATCAAAAGTCTTTGCCATGTTTTTTTTGCCCTGAATTCATGTGGTTGGGGTGGTTTTTTCATCTGCTCTTTATCCATTGATTCATCGATCATTCCCGATATTTTAACATAACCTCCCAGGGGTATCCAACCCATCCCGTATTCGGTTTCTCCATATTTAGTTTTAAATAAAGAAAATCCAGGGTTGAAGAAAAGATAAAATTTTTCAACTCTTGTTTTAAAAATTTTGGCAAATAAGAAGTGTCCAAATTCATGAATAATGACAAGAATTGACAAACTTAAAATTAACTGTACTACTTTTACTAATATTTCCATTTATTTCGTGTTTTATTTATTCAATAATATTTCAGAGGCCAGTAACCTCGTTTCCTGATCTGTTTTTATATAATCTTCCAGATTTGGTTGTTTTATATAAGCAATTTTTTGAATTGATTGTTCAACAACCGAAGAAATATCTTTATATCCGATTTTACTTTTCAGAAAAGCATCAACAGCAATCTCATTAGCAGCATTAATGATGCAGGGAACGTTTCCCCCTTTATTCATGGCTTCGAAAGCCAGTGCAAGGTTCCGGAATTTTTTCGTATCGGGCTTCTGGAAAGTAAGTTGAGAATAATCATCAAAATTAAATCGTTTAAACTCTGATTTCACACGTGAAGGCGCCGACAAGGCATATAAAATAGGCAGTTTCATATCGGGCAGCCCCATCTGAGCTTTAATAGAACCGTCAACAAATTGAACCATAGAATGAATGATAGACTGGGGATGGATGATAACATCAATTTGTTCCGGCTGGAGATCAAAAAGCCATTTCGCCTCAATGGCTTCAAATCCTTTATTCATCATTGTGGCTGAGTCGATAGTAATTTTATCGCCCATGCTCCAGTTCGGATGTTTCAATGCATCTTCGCAGGTAACTGAATTTAATTCATTGTCAGAAAAATTAAGAAAAGGCCCACCTGAAGCAGTTAAATAGATTTTTTCAATGTTTTCAGGTTTCTCGCCCGCCAGACATTGATAAATAGCTGAATGTTCAGAATCGACAGGCAAAATAGTTGAATTATAAGTATTTGCCAATTGTTTAATCAAATCCCCGGCAACAACTAAGGTCTCTTTATTAGCCAGGGCGATATCTTTACCTTCTTTAATTGCGTTGATAGTGGGTATCAATCCGGCGTAGCCAACTAATGCAGTTAAAACTATATCAACATTTTCTCTGGTAACAACGTCAGATAATCCTCCCATACCCGACAGAATTTCCACCGGAACTCCTTTCAAAAGGGTGTATAACTCGTCAATCTTATCTTCATTGGCAATGACAACTACCTCGGGGTTAAACTTTTTTGCCTGTTCAGCAAGTAATTGCACATTAGAATTAGCCGTCAATACTTTAATCTCAAAATAATCAGGCTTTTGCTCTACAACTTCCAATGTCTGAGTTCCTATAGATCCGGTTGAACCAAGAATTGCAATGCGTTTTTTGTTAATCATAGATAATTAGGCTGACTTTTTCTCCGGAAGTTTAAAATACGATATAGTTTTCAGGGTTTAGGGGTGATCCATCCTGCCATAATTCAAAATGCAGATGCGGGCCGGTACTCAACTCGCCGGAATTACCTATAATAGCAATTGCTTCGCCTGCGTTAACATGATCTCCAACTTCCTTTAATAATTCTGCATTATGTTTATATACGCTTAATATTCTATTATCATGTTGTAGCTGGATAACATATCCGGTTTTCAATGTCCAGTTTGCCATAGTAACCGTCCCATCGAGAGTGGCCACTACCACCATATCCTTACTTGCCACGATATCTGTGCCGAAATGTTTTTTTTCCTGGTTAAAAGAATTCGTCACAATCCCTTTCACAGGTGTAAAGAAATGCATTTGCGACATATCGTTTTCCTGCTGATTTTTATAACCAACAGACAAAGTGTACTTTTCTTCTTCCTCTATCTGTTTACGCAAAATGCTATCGTGCCTGGAACTTTCAAAATTTATATCACTCCGCTGAACAGAAGTATCCCTGGAGGCGGTCTTTTCCTCTGGTGTTTCGCCTGAAATTATTTTGGAAAGATTATTAAGATACTGCTCTCGTAGTTTTAGTTCCTGTTCAATAGAATCAAGCTTTTGATTGTTAGATATC
Source organism: uncultured Bacteroidales bacterium (assembly GCA_964345495.1). Classification (GTDB taxonomy): domain Bacteria; phylum Bacteroidota; class Bacteroidia; order Bacteroidales; family UBA12077; genus JAGXLC01. The sequence goes on from CAYFRV010000134.1 coordinate 3,615, forward strand.
ATATTCATCTTAACATCCCCTTTTGGGTAACCAGGAATAAATTCCTTTAAAGGCGTAAAAGCAATTAATAAACTGACAAGAGCAATAAGAATAATGGCACTAGTACCCAAAACGGCAATAACATTGAGCCTGCTTAGACGAAAAAACCACACCTCTTCAAAAGTATCGTCATTGTAAACGATTAAACGATACTTATTCCGAAGTTTTTGAAAAAAGCTACGTTTTTTTTCTTGTTTTTGTTCTTCTTCCATCTAATAAAAAATTATTCCTAATAACCAGACAAAGATAATAGATTTCTAGTTTTAATAAACATTAAAAACAGAAAGATAATCATCTCATTTATTTATAATTTATCTTTTATTTTTTCTTATTCCAGACCGCTTATATAATTATCAAAGATTTGAATTAGATAATAGAAAACTAAAGTCCAAACATAGATATTTATGCAAATTAATTATATTTGATTTATATTCATCCGTGTAAAACCTAACTCTATATGAAACATCTGATACGCTTTATAGTTATTTGTATTTTAATAGCCTCATGGGCATCTCTAAATGCACAAAAACAAAAAAGTTTGCCTCACTATATGACTGAGGAAGAACAGGAAAAGACTCACAAAATAGGGAAAGATTTTTATGAAACAACTCCTCCAACAGGCGAGATAAGACCCATTGCCGAATACGAACCAATGGAGTCTGTTCTGATTCGTTATCCTTTTGGAATTCCGATGGATTTCATAGCCACTCTCTCAGAAGAAATTCTTGTTACAACAATCGTAGAAAACGAAAGTGAAGAAAACACTGTTATGACAGAATATGAAAATAATGGAGTGAATACCGATAATGTAACCTTTATTCACGCTCCAACAGAATCATACTGGACAAGAGATTACGGACCATGGTATATAGAACATGAAAACAATGAGATCGGAATTGTCAATTTTCCATATAACCGACCACGGCCCGGAGATAGTGATATCCCAATTGTTGTTGCTGACTCGTTAAATGTAGATCTGTTCGGAATGGATTTAGTCCACACAGGAGGCAACTATATGACAGATGGATACAACACAGCGGCCTCCACTGATTTGGTTGCAGACGAAAATCCCGATTATACCATTGGCCAAATAAATAATCTGATGGAAGATTATCTTGGAGTAACAACTTACCACTTAAATGAAGACCCTTTGGGTGACTATATTGAACATATCGATTGCTGGGGAAAATTTCTAAGCCCAAATAAAATTCTAATAGGTGAAGTCCCTGAAAGTGACCCAAGGTATGAAGATTTCGAATCGGTAGCCGAATATTACGAAAATTCGACTTCTGCATGGGGCACACCATACGAAGTATACCGTGTTTACACTCCTGGCGATACACCCGCTACACCCTATACAAACTCATTAATTTTAAATGACCGGGTATTTGTGCCACTTACCGGGAGTGAGTGGGATGACGAAGCTATACAAACCTACGAAAATGCCATGCCTGGTTATGAAATCATTGGAGTAAACGAAGGAATATATAGCTGGCAGAACACAGATGCCCTCCACTGTCGAACACACGAAATGGCAGACAGAAATATGTTAAAAATAAAACACCTTCCATTAAACGGAACAATTGAAAATCAGGATGAACAGACAATAGAGGCTGAAATCATCCCTTTCAGTGGTGAACTTGTTATTGATGATTCCGTGGAGGTTTACTATAAATTAAATGACGAGCCGGATTATTCTTCGCTTACAATGGAACATATAAGTGGAAGTACTTATGAAGCGACTATTTCGTTGCCAGGAGGATATAATGAAGTAGAATATTATATTCATGCAGCCGATGAATCCGGAAGAAGTGAAAATCATCCTTATATCGGCGCCCCTGACCCACATACTTTTACCGAAGTAACACCTCCGGAATTAATTACAAAAGACACAATGATTTTTCTTAATGAAACCGGAACAGCAAACATTACAGGAGATGAAGTGATAGAGCATGCTTCCGGAACATGTAACCTTATCGATACGATTTTAAGTAAAAACAACTTTAATTGTTCAGACCTGGGACAAAACACGATTGAGGTTACTGTGGAAGATTGCAATGGAATTACCACAAATGCAACGGCTAATGTGACAGTAGAAGATACTATAACCCCTCAGTTAATTACAAAAGAGGCAACAGTGGAATTGAACAATGAAGGACTTGCTACTATTACCGGAAACGAAATCATCCAAAGCATCTCTGAAAACTGCAGCATTATTGATACAGTAATAAATCAAACTATATTTTCTTCTGAAGACATAGGAACTAATACATTAGAAGTAACAATAGAAGATTTAGGAGGTAATTCAACAACAAAAAATGCTGAAGTGACCATACTCGAAAATGCTGCTCCCGAATTAACAGTCAAAGATACTACTATAGAGTTGGACCAAAACGGGAACGCATATTTGAAAGCAATGGACTTAATTACTAATGCCACGGATAATGGTAGGTTAGTCGACACAACAATCAGCCAGACCAGTTTTAGCTGTTTGGAAACCGGAGTGACAACAGTTGAGATAACTATAACAGATGATGCCGGAAACACAACCACGGGAAAAGCTAATGTTACCGTAGAAGATAATATCGCTCCGGTTTTTACTACAAAAGATGACACGGCATACCTCAGCGAGGAAGGCATGGCAAATATTATGGCTAAAGATGTAATAATAAATGCCTCAGATAATTGCTCTATTGCTGATACTTCTGTAAATCAAACAAATTTTTCTCCAAACGATTTAGGTTTGGTTACGATTGAGATCACAATGAGAGATAACTCCGGAAACATTACCACAAACAATTCTGAAATCACAGTTAATGATACTATTTCTCCATCTTTAACTACAAAAAACATTAGTATTGAATTAGAGGAAAATGGCAAAGCGAATATTTCAGCAGATCAGGTAATTGAAAATGCTTCGGATAATTGCGGCATTGCTGACACAAGTATCAGCCAAACAAATTTCACCTCTGATGATATAGGGGTGGTTACAATTGATGTTTCGGTTGAAGATGTTGGTGGTAATTCAATCACTAAGAAAGCAGATGTAACTGTAACTGAAGCTACCGGAATTAATGCTATCACAGAACAACACATAACCATTTATCCGAATCCAACAAAAGGAAAATTACACATAGTATCCAGGAAAAAAGATATAACTGCGTTAACGATAACAGACATGACAGGACAAACTGTTCTAAAGATTAAAAATATTGGCAGGGATAAAACAATCGACTTATCGAATCTATATGAAGGGTTATATCTTATCGAATTATATACCGAAAATGGCAACTTTATTAAAAAAATTATAAAGAAATAATATACTCAAAATACCATAAAAACAAATGTAGAATTCGAAGTTCAGCCTGTAGAATTTGTTAATTAACGATTAGCAAATAGCACACAATAGGCACATTCAGAAGTAGAGATAAATTTAAATTTACCATCAATTTTTTAATAAGTTGGCAGTCGACAGAAGGCAGTAAGCAGCCGAGATATGCGACATATAAAGGAGAGATTAATAATTTTAAGAAATTCGCATTTGACCAATTAAACGATTTTTCAGTTCTTAATTTAGTTATCATAAATTTTGCAACCTCGTTTATTGATAATCTTGAGTGAACTTGGTGCTTCAAATTATCGGTAAGCTTTTTAAACATCTGACAATTAGGTTTTTTACTTCTTCTGAAGGCGCCACAATAAAAAGGCAATAAAAAAACCAGAAGCATCGTGCTTCTGGTTTTTTGTATTGTCTATCTATATTTTTCTATTCTTCTTCATCCAGCATAATATTCAGTATCTTGATGGCAGCTTCAGGGATAGGTGTGCCGGGGCCAAAAACTCCTAAGGCTCCTTCATCATAAAGAAACTGATAATCCTGTGAAGGAATTACACCACCAACAATCACCATG
>CAYFRV010000135.1:0-7526 GCA_964345495.1 uncultured Bacteroidales bacterium
TTCTCACATAATTATATATAACCAAAATGACTTTTGCAACAAAATAGGCGATGATGGTTGCCAGGGCTACACCAACAGCACCGTAATGATTTACCAGCCAAAAGCTAAGGGATACATTCAAAATAACTTCGATAATTGCTATATTAACTACAGCGCGTGTTTTTTTCAACCCCATTAAAATTGTGTGCGGGAATAACAGCCTACTCAGGATGGTTAGAAGATACACTACAAAAATATCAGCACTTCTTGTAAATTCCGGGTTGAACATAAATTTAAACAGTGGTTCTGCAACAAACAGAAGAACAATGGAAAGCGGAAACATAGTATGCATAATCCGCAGAGACTTTTTCTTAATCTTCTGTAAACTATCTCTGATGTTTTCTTTTGTTGAGAATTCGGTAAGCATGGCATTACTTAATCCGGTTGCTAACATAATAACAAAAGGCAATTCCTTAGACCCATAGCGAAATATAGCAAATTTAGAAGCATCAAAATGAATTGAAACAACCAATCCGTCAATATACTGTGCAGACCCACTGATTAAAGAAGTTATCAAAAGCGGTGCGGCAATAGCTAATAATTCTTTTATGAATGGAAAGGAAAATTTTATTCTTGCGTAGTTATAGATCAGTGTTATAAGCCAGATATTACGAATTATGGCCACCATAACAAGCCCCCGCAGTGACCATATTACATCATACCCGAGTACAGGAGGAATTATTGCAGCAGCAAGCTGAATGGTGTAGGTAATATAGGCATAGCTGAGGGTATTGCCTGATTTATTTTTTACAACGTAAATATACTCAACCAAATTGGCCGGACTCGATAATAATAACAGCCACAAAGTTACATTTAGTAAAGGAGCTTTCCCTTTTATCCCAAAAACAGAAAAATTATTTTGAATAATAAGCCCTATAAAAAAAACAAAAAGGCTAAATAAAATTAGAACAAGGTAAGTATTGAAAATTTCAGGAGATTTATTTTTCTTTTCATTGGCTAATTCCCCAAAAGTTTTACTCCCTTTGTAAAGTGGAAGGAAAGCTTGTATAATACCGGTCACCCAAAAGAAACTGGCTATATTCACCATAAAGACCGATATCTCAAACAATCCGATTTGCTCTTTGGATAAACCGATCTTAGTGAAAACAATTGCGATAACAAGGAAAACAACAAACCGCAAGGTGTTGAATACCTGCAGTCCGGCTACGTTACTAACATTTCTCCTTGGAGCTAACCACATCTAAATCAATCAATTAAATTATTGCCTTCCATAAGTAATTCTGAAAAACGCTGTTTGCAATACATAAAATAGTTTATTAGCTGTTTTTCAAATAACAATTTAAATTAAAAAGCAAAACTATAAAAAAGATAATAAAACAAAATTTTAAGAAAAACAGGATTAATTTTGTTATTCCATATCTGTATTCTTTCACTTTCTTCCAAAAAATTGAGAGAATGGTTGAATGAGATATAGAAAAATCTCTTATCCAACAGATATTACAGTAGTTATCACGGGTATGCTTATAATTTTCTAAAAATTAAACATTTCATCGCGTTTCACTTTTTTCACCTCTACAGTCATACGGATATCTTCTTTCGGACGATCGTTTTTTCCTGTTGGCTGATCAGCAATCTTATTAATTACTCCATAGCCTTCAATGACTTGTCCAAACACCGTATATTTCCCATCTAAATGCGGCGCCCCTTTTGAGTTCTCGACAATATAAAATTGGGTTCCGCTTGAGCGCCTTTTGGGATTTTGCTTGTCACCAAGGCGTGCTGCAGCAACTGCACCATAAATATGTGTATGATTATCTCTTATTTCTGCAGGAAGCGTTTCCGAAATAATTGACGGGTCATAATCGGCTGGTTTATTCCGTGTTTTCGGATCCCCTGTTTGAATCATAAAACCATCAATGACTCTATGAAAGGTTAAGTTATCATAAACTCCCGCCTTTGCTAACTTAACAAAGTTCTTTTTATGCTTTGGCGTATCATCATGAAGCATGATTTTCATATCTCCAAAGTCCGTAGAAATAATTATTAAATAATCGTGTTCAGCATCCGGTATCGGATCGGTTGAAAATCCCACTAATGGGATCATAACTACTAACAAAATTAAAGCTACTTTTTGTTTCATTTGAATATGGGTTTTTATAGTTAACTATCTAAAAAAAACTGCCTTAATCAAGAAGATATTAAGACAGTTTCCTTTTGTGACCTTACATTATTCGGGATTTTAAGTTAATAATCCGCAATAGTCTAAAGTTCTTCGGCTTTACCGATCTGATATACTTTAAAGCCGATATTTCTGAGTTTTGTAGCATTCAGGATATTTCGGCCATCGAAAACGAAGGCTGGCTTTTTCATGTTATCATAAATTTTTTGCCAGTCGTAATCTTTAAATTCATCCCACTCGGTAAGTATAGCCACAGCATGAGCATCATTTGCGGCTTTATAAGGATCATCAACAGGTTCTAAAAGCTCTTTATTTTCTTCTTCAGACCGGGTTCCGAGATAATTTAAGTCTTCATGCATCTGCATTGGTGAAACTTTTGGATCGTATGCATAAATATTTGCCAAATCCTCAAGTAAATAGTCGGCTACGTACATGGCGGCAGTTTCACGCGTGTCATTTGTATCCTTTTTAAAGGCCCATCCGAGAAATGCAATTTTTTTACCTGAAACAGTATTGTATAAGGTGGTTATTATTTTTTCAGCAAAACGTCTCTTTTGATAATCATTCATTAAAATTACCTGTTCCCAGTAATCCGCCACCTCTTTTAAACCAAGTGAGCGACAGATATAGACGAGGTTCAGAATATCTTTCTGAAAGCAGGAACCGCCAAAGCCCACTGAAGTTTTCAGAAATTTGGGGCCAACTCGGCTGTCTGAACCTACCGCACGGGATATTTCATCAATATCTGCACCGGTTTTCTCACAAACAGCGCTCATGGCATTTATGGAAGAAACGCGCTGAGCAAGAAATGCATTGGCTGTAAGTTTGGACAATTCAGAAGACCATACATTAGTTTGCAGCAATCGCTCTCTTGGCATCCAGTGTGCATAAATATCAGTAAGTGCATCCATTGCAGCCTGTCCTTCGGGAGTAGAATGATCTCCACCGATCAATACACGATCTCCTTCAAGAAGGTCTTTAATAGCCGTTCCTTCTGCAAGAAATTCAGGATTAGAAAGAATCTGGAAATTTATATTGTTTCCTACATTATCGAGAATAGAATGAATTGCCTCCGCTGTACGGACGGGTAAAGTGGATTTTTCTACAACAATTTTATCATCTGTAGCTACTTCAGCAATTCTGCGTGCAGAAAGTTCTACAAATTTTAAATCAGCAGCCATGCCTTTTCCCTTACCATATGTTTTGGTAGGAGTGTTAACTGACATAAATATCATCTCAGCCTCTCGAATTCCCTTGTCTATGTCCGTTGAAAAAAACAAATTTTTCCCTCTTGTTTCGGAAACAACTTCTTTTAATCCGGGTTCATAGATTGGCAAATTTTCAAGATTTTCATTATTCCACTGCTTAATACGTTCCGGATTGATGTCTACAACTGTAACATTAATTTCCGGGCACTGTTGTGCAATTACTGCCATAGTCGGGCCACCTACATAACCAGCGCCAATACAGCAGATATTCTTGATCGGTTTCTTATTCTTTTTTTCCATTGTTTATCATTCTTATATTTAATTGAACAAATAAGCCCCCAAATATATACATCCTTCTTTAAAATCAACCTAAAATCATTCCAATAATTGTTGCAGAAAGCAGGGAAGCAAGAGTGCCACCTATTAAAGCCCGCATTCCATTACTTGATAAAAACTGACGTTTATTTGGAGCTAAACTACCAATTCCGCCAATTTGTATCCCAATAGAGGCAAAATTAGCAAACCCGCAAAGCATATAAGTTGCCATAATTATAGACTTATATTCTGCAAAACTACCAAAAGCTGCACTTCCACTTGATTTAAGTTCGGCAAGGCTTGTATATCCGACAAATTCGCTTGCAATTAATTTCTCGCCCAGCAGTTGACCAAGAAGGGTAATATCTTGTATATCAACGCCAATAACCCACATAAGCGGAGCAAATATATAACCCAAAATAAATTCGAGTGATAATTCACTGTATTGTCCATTAGTAGCATCAGCAATCAAAGTGTTTAAGTCCACCCAAACTCCTATTTTAGTAAAAATAAAGTTGATCATAGCAATAAAAGAGAAAAACACCAACAGCATTGCACCCACATTTACGGCAAGTTTCATCCCTTCAATTGTTCCATTAGAAAGTGCATCGAGAAAATTACTTCCAACTTTATCTGCAGAAACTCCAACTTGTTTGTCAACCTTCTGAGTTTGCGGCAATAAAATTTTTGACATGACTATAGCGCCTGGTGCAGCCATGACAGATGCGGTCAAAAGATGCTTTGCAAACATAACTCTCTGAACCGGGTCATCACCACCAAGAAAACCAACATAAGCTGCTAAAACGCCCCCTGCAACAGTAGCCATTCCTCCAATCATAACGAGCAACATTTCAGAATCGTTCATATTTGGCAGATACTTTTTAATCATCAGCGGTGATTCGGTCTGCCCTATAAAAATATTGCCGGCAACTGATAGACTTTCAGCACCGGATATCTTCAAAGCTTTAACCATAACCCATGCTAAACCTTTCACTACAACCTGAATAACACCAAAATAGAACAAAACACTTGTTAATGCAGAGAAAAATACGATAGTAGGCAATATTTGAAATACAAAGATATATCCGATCTTATCCTGATTCACAAGAGGGCCAAAAAGAAATTCACTGCCAGCCTGAGTAAAATCAAGTATTTTAACAAATATTTTACCTACAAAATCGAAAGCATCAGCAACTACAGGGATGTACAAAATGCTTAATGCAAGGATAACCTGAATTAATAGCCCTTTCCCTACAACAAGCCAATCAACTGCTTTACGATTTTTACTGAAAAGCCAGGCAATAATAACTAATACGAACATACCCAGTAATCCTCTGAGTACTGTAATAATTGAGAAACCATTATTATTTGACTTATCTAAAAGAATATTTGACCTGGAAACTGTATCCTCCGGGGCAACGGCTGCTGTGTCTTTCTGCACTTCCGCTGAAACATTTGGCAACGGGTGGATAGTGTCAGCATCTGGAATTTCTATGCCATTTGTGGTATCTGTTACATTTTGCTGGTTATCCTCTGCAAATCCTTTATTTGAAGAAACAAAAAAACCTACAACAACTAATGTGATTGAAAAAACAACTAGAATTCTTTTTAGAAATTTCATAAATAAGTCAAATTTAATAAATTTCGGTTAGGTATCTTCTTTCCGGCGGTTGATTTCATCTCTTATCACAGAAGCTTTTTCGTATTCCTCATTTTTCACTGCTTCATCGAGCAAGTCTTCAAGCTCCTCAGTTTCCATATCTTTATATTGACTTGTTTGGGTTGCCGAAGAAGAAGTGGATTTATGTGGTTCTGAATGGGTTCCTTGTTCTTTCTCCTGCTCCAGATCAATTACAATACCGGACTTTGAAAGTATCTCTTCTGTAGTATAAATTGAACATTTAAACCGCAAAGCAAGCGCTATTGCATCAGAGGTTCTGGCATCAATTGTCACGTCTTCTCCTCCGTTGTTGCAAATTAATTTGGAATAAAAGACTCCTTCCTCTAACTTATAAATGATGACTTCTTTTATGTTAATTTTAAAAGTTGTTGCAAAATTATGAAACAAATCATGTGTGAGCGGTCTGGGTGGTTTTAACCCTTCTAATTGTATTGCTATGGATTGTGCCTCAAAACCACCAATTATGATAGGTATTCTTCGTTCTCCTTGTTCCTCGGTTAACACCAGGGCATAAGCTCCAGTTTGAGTCTGGCTGTAAGAAATCCCTAATACATTTAATTTGATTTTATCCATAAAAAATCTCAGGTTCTTTACTGTGTTAAATGCAAATGTAATTAATTAAGAATAAAATATTATCTAAATTTTCCAATTAATTTTTTAAAACACAAATGAGCCAACAAAATGTTTTATTAAACAATCCAATAATCACTTCTATGAGAATATATTTTTATTAGAAATTCGAATCGCATTCGGATTTTATCAAATATATTTACAAAAAAATATAATTTTCATTTATGTGGATTGCCACTATTGTCCTAACAGCAGTAATTTCTTTAAATTATGCATCTGTTATTCTCTTTTTTCGCAGAGGCTGGAAAAAACTAGCTCCACCCAATACTTCTGCCAAAGGCAATACGTTTATTTCTGTATTGATTCCGGTGAGGAATGAACAAGCAAATATTCCGATCCTCATAAAACAGTTAAAAAACCAGACTTATCAAAACAATCAATTTGAAATTATTTTTATCAATGATCATTCAACAGACAACTCTGTAAAACTTATCGCTCAAAATAGAGATCAATTAAAAAACGTAAAATTAATTCCCCTTAAAGCAAACAAATCAGGAAAAAAAGATGCAATTTGGACAGGAATTCAAAATAGCTCGGGCAAATTACTGGTGACTCTTGATGCAGATTGCCTGCCCACGGCAAAATGGCTGGAAACCATTGTAAGCCTTTACCAAACAAGTAACACACAACTAATCATAGCTCCTGTAATTATGAACAGAAAAAATAATATGCTCAATGCACTTTTCAGCCTGGAGTTTGTTAGTTTATTAGCGTCAACTGCAGGCGCGGCAGGCAACAAAAAGCCCATAATGTGTAACGGAGCAAACCTCGCCTTTGAAAAATCATTGATTAATAATATTCCAAACATATATGAACAACCGATGGCTTCGGGTGATGATATGTTTCTTCTGGAAGAAGTTAAAAGAGAAGGGAAAGAAATTCGTTTTTGTAAATCTGTCGATGCCTGTGTCTATACTGATCCACCGAAAACCATCAGTCAGTTTATTAATCAGCGATTACGGTGGGCCGCAAAAAGCAGTCAATATCGGGATAAATTCTTAATATATACTGCAATAACAGTGTTTTTAATGAATGCGGCCTTATTTGGAATGCTAATCAGCTCTACATTCAAAATTCAGTATATATATGTATTCGCAGCAGCGTTTCTGTTAAAAGGAATTGTTGATTTACTGCTATTAAGACCCGTCAGCAATTTTTTTAATTTAGAGACCCTCTTAAAAGCAAAATATTACCTCTCAACACAATTGTTATACCCATTTTATAGTATTTTTATTGCTCTTGCCAGTCAGTTTACAGGATTCAACTGGAAAAACCGCCATTATAAAAAATGATGAAACAAGCAAAGGAATCCCGTAGGGATGGAATTTGTTTCCCTCGGTTGGATAATTGATGTATCATCCCTAACGGGATTTTGCATTGGGACAACCTATTTATTTCCGGCATTCACATGCCGGGCTCCTTCTCCCTAGTAAAACTACGAAGGAGAAGCTACAAAAATTTCAACCCTACCGGGTTTCAATGAGCATTTTTGGAGATACTCATGCGTATAATC
>CAYFRV010000136.1:0-7519 GCA_964345495.1 uncultured Bacteroidales bacterium
TTTATTTTTTAGTATTTATACAACATGGTGATTTTCTCTACTCTCTGCTTCTTATAAAATAATTTTCGCTTTTTCGTTCTGCTACTACAACTATCGACTGGCTTCGGCTGCTACTATCTTTTGCCTGAATAAAAATTTCTTCTGAAAAAATCCAGCTCTTCTGAAAAATCCAGCATAGGATATTTTTCTTTTAATTGTCTGGTTTTTTCGATATGTTCATTCAGAAAGTTCTGGTATGCATCAGAACTCGGATTAAAAGGCCTGTGATTTTTAGCCTTTTGGATTTTTTCTACTTCTTTCATCAGGCTATTAGAATTTTCTGTAATATAAGTTTCTGAAAATCTTTCCCAGATATATTCTATGGCTGTTTCGTTTAGGTGAATCATATCTTTTGCATAGAACCTATAATCTCTGAGTTCATCCATAACAATTTCGTATGAAGGGAAATAATCAATCTCCGGGTAATTTTCAATTATCTTGTGAATGCTGTAAATAAGACTGGCTTTACTTAGCTGATTTTCAACTGCTCCATCTCTCCAATGCCTTATCGGACTGACGGTAAATATAATCTGTACTTTCGGGTTGATTTGATAAATTTCTTTGATTAATTCGAGATAATGGCTGATGATATTTTCGGGTGAAAGCAATTCGCGCCGAAAATTGTTTGAAGGTAGTTTATGGCAATTTGCAACGATCATATCTTTTGCAATGTGCCTGAAAGCCCAGCTTGTACCAAATGTTATAATGAGTAATCCGGCGTTTTTCAAGTATTTAGCAGCCTCCCTTTGTGTGGACTCTATTTTTTCTTCAACTTCTTTTTTATCAGGAGCCGAAAAGGAAGTGTCGTGATAGAAGCTAAACCATCTATTGTTGTATTCCTCAAGAATATCTTCAGTGAAATGTTGTTTGCCGGTTAATATTTCAAGTGCATTTTTTATAGAGAAAGGATTATACAGGACTCCAAAAGGATTTATCAATGCCTGAAATTTATAGTAATGAAGTTTCCTGCCCACATTTTCTGTAAAACACGAACCAAGCATAAGTGTTTGCGTTGAATGCGATAAACCAAAATTTCGTGGTTTGATCTCTACAGGTGTTCTGAATTTCATTGTCCTATTGTTAAATTGTTATATTGTTTTATTGTTGTTAATATTTAAGAAAGGCGCGTTCTATATATGTCCTTTAGTTGGCTTGCGGTTATATTTGAATCATCATTTTCAGGATTTTTCCGTAATCCAATTCATAATTCTTTGAAAAACCTGTTCATTATTAATTTCATTATGTATTTCATGATAGTAATTTTCCCAGGGAACAAAAGTAATATCACCTCCCGCGTTTTTTAAATGTTCGGCGAATTTTTCACTTGCCTTAAATGAAGTAATCAAATCACCTGTCCCATGCATTAAAAGTACCGGAAGTTTAATTTTTCCGGCGTTTTGAATTACTTTGCGTCCGGCTTTTCTTGCACCAAAGTATAAATTCGGCGTGATGAATTGATGGTTGAGTTTATCCCTGGCATATTCTTCTGCCACCTTTGGATCATGAGATAACAAATTGATATCCAGCCCGGCTTTTGATGTAAGCGAAGGGGATAGTTTTCTTAATAATCTGGCAAATAAAATCATTAGGGTTTTGGGTTCATAAACCAGTTTTAACCAAGGAGAAGTAGAAATGATTCCATTCAGTTGAGGTTTCCTTTCTAATGCATAGTTCAATGAAAGATTTCCCCCAAGACTTTGTCCGTAAAGAAATTTCGGTGTTGTGGAAGAATCCGCTTGCTGAATTAATATATCTATATCATCGAGCAGACGTTTGTAGTTTGGAGTGTGTCCCCGAATTCCTCCGGCTTTACCATGCCCCCTGTAATCAATAGCATAGACACTGATGTTGTTTTCCACAAAACGTTCAGCCCATTTGGCATAACGTCCGGAGTGTTCGCTAAACCCATGGAGAAGAAAGATGATTGCTTTTTCTTCTGTCTGTGGCTTCCAATAACGAATAAACAATTTTTGTCCGTCAGTGGCATAAATCGGATAGCTGTCGTATATCATAGCAATCTTTTACTTCAAAAATAAAGACTTTTTTAATTCTGGTAAAATATAATTTTACATTCCATCATTTTTTGTAAATTTGCGCTGTTCGGCCCGGTAGTTTAACGGATAGAACACCAGACTTCGGATCTGGGTGTTGGGGGTTCGAATCCTCCCCGGGTCACACAAACCCCTGCAATTATTTGATAATCTGCAGGGGTTTATTTTTTGAGAACATATAGGGAATAATTACTACAGATATTTAGGGCAACAAGTTTGTATTATAGATTTTATTTTTTTTTCATTGGAAAATTGCTTATTCTACTTACATTTGAAGATGTATTTATATTTTCTCACTTACTAGTTTTGAGAGAAATTGATAAATGCCAGTATATAAAGGTAATACTAAAACAGAAAAGTTTTCGTTAAATTATTAATTAATAAAAATAGAAACAATATGTATTTAAAAATTGTAGGAAGTTTACTTATCGGATTAATGTTTATAACCAGCTGTGGTAAAAAACAGGGTGGTGATGAGCAAGATCAGTCTCAAAGCCAGCAACAAACTACCCAGGAGGGTCAACAACAGATGCCAGGTGAAATGCAGCAAACACAAGATATTGAGGTTAGTGATGCCGAAATAGAAAAATTTGTTGATGCTGTTAATGCCGTTCAATCTGTCAATCAGGGAGCTCAACAAAAGATGAGCAAAAAGATTCAGGATGAAGGCATGGATCCGCAGCGTTTTCAGGAAATTCAACGTGCCCAGCAATCTCAACAACAAAATGCAAATGCTACTGACAAAGAAATGCAGCAGTATCAGAACATTATGAAAGAAATGGAAAGTGTACAATCCGGGATGCAAGAGGAAATGAAAAAGGCTATTGAAGATGCCGGATTAACAATGCAGCGTTATCAGCAAATAGCAAATGCTGCTCAAAACGATACTGCATTAATGCAAAGAATCCAGACAAAAATTCAAAGTAGTATGGGACAGCAATAATCCCATGTGCTTTATTTAAATTTTAAGAATCCTCTTTGTTGTTTGCTTCGTTTTTTTATTTTTCTCATTTAGAGAGATTTAATTAAGCTAAGCGTAAAAGAATGGCAAAGAGGATTTTTTATTTTATCTCCCTTTCTTCCAATCGCCTTGCCGACTATTTATCACATAAGTAGCTTTTAAGTTATCCTGGGATTTAAGTTTTTTTTACTTACACTTCTGAATTTGCTTCCTATAGGCAACCAAATCATCTGTTTCTTTTCACCTTACTTAATAGTATATTAATGAATTGATTAAATTTAATTTTTAAACGATTCTTGTTTTTCTATGTCTTAATTTATGAAGTTACTAACCCAAATTTAATTAATTATGAATCATTCTAAAGATCAATTTTACAGTTACTTTAGCAAGCTTTTGCTGATTGCATTTCTTACCATTGGACTGAGTTTTGTCTCGTCTGATCTTTTTGCTGAGAAAGGCGATGATGACAATGACAAAGAAAAAGTAAATTCAAGCCTTATAAGTGGTTTGAAGTTTAGAAGTATAGGCCCTGCTTATGCTTCAGGTCGAATTTCTGATTTTGCAGTTAATCCGGATAATCATAGTGAATTTTATGTGGCTGTCTCAAGCGGCAATGTCTGGAAAACTACGAATAAAGGCATCACTTTTGAGCCCATATTTGAAAACTATGGATCCTATTCTACCGGATGTATCACCATGGACCCAAATAACCATAATGTAGTTTGGTTAGGTACGGGTGAGAACAATCACCAAAGAGCTTTAGGCTATGGTGACGGTGTTTACAAAACTACCGACGGTGGAAAGTCATGGGAGAACATGGGACTGGAGGATTCCCGGCAAATTGGGAAAATTATAGTTGACCCCCGGAATTCCGATGTAGTTTATGTTGCTGCAGAAGGTTCTGTATGGGGACCCGGTGGCGACCGTGGTTTATATAAGACCACTGATGGTGGAAAAAACTGGAACAAAGTTTTAGAGATCAGTAAACATACAGGTGTCAATGACATCGTGATGGATCCGAGAAATCCTGATGTACTGTATGCAGCTTCAGAACAAAGAAGACGTCATGTACATACAAAAATTGGAGGCGGCCCGGAAACTGCCATTTACAAGACGACTGATGCAGGTGAAAACTGGAGAGAATTAAAAAAAGGCCTTCCTACAAATAAAGTACATATTGGCGGCATTGGCTTAGCCATTTCGCCTGCCAACCCTGATGTCATTTATGCTATTATGCAAGGAAATGAAGAGAAAGGTGGTTTTTTCCGCTCTACAGACCGGGGTGAATCGTGGAAGAAGATGAGCGATCATCATTCAAGCGCTCAGTATTACAATGAGATTATTGCTGATCCACAGGATGTAGATAAAGTTTATTCCATGGAAACAGTAGGAAAAGTTACTGCCGATGGTGGTAAAACATGGGAACGAATAGGTTTAAATAAGAAACACGTAGACGACCATGCCATGTGGATCAATCCGGATAACACGGAACATTATATGATCGGTTCTGACGGAGGAATATATATAACTTATGATGATGCAGAACATTATTATCATGTTTCGAATCTACCGGTAACACAGTACTACAGAGTCAATGTAGATAATGATGAGCCATTCTATAATGTATACGGAGGCACGCAGGATAATAACAGCACGGGTGGCCCTTCTCAAACACTACGTTCTGATGGAATTCCAAATTCTGAGTGGTTTGTTACCCTTGGAGGCGATGGATTCTGGCAGGCAATTGATCCGGAAAATCCAAATATTGTATATTCTGAATTGCAGTATGGCAACGTGGTAAGATATGATAAAAAGAGTGGAGAGTCAGTGAGTATTAAACCTGTTCCTCCGAAAGATTCTTTAACCTATCGTTGGAATTGGAATACGCCCCTGATACTTAGCCCTCATAATAATGAAAGGCTTTACATGGCCGCTAATAAAGTATTCCGTAGTGATGACCGTGGAAATTCCTGGGATATAATTAGTCCGGACCTGACAGCTCAAATTGATCGCAATAAATGGCCTGTTATGGGTAAATATTGGAGTGTTGACGCTGTTGCCAAAGATGTATCTACTTCATTATATAATACTATTGTTTCTTTAGATGAATCTCCGGTACAGGAAAACCTTCTATATGTTGGAACTGATGATGGATTAATACAGGTGTCAGAGTCTCCCGAAGGAAGTTGGAGAGAAATTAATTCTTTCCCTGGTGTGCCTGATCATACTTATGTGAGCGATATTTATGCGTCCAGACATAACGAAAATGTTGTATATGCTTCTTTTGATAACAGGAAAAGGGATGATTTTAAACCTTATTTGCTGAAAAGTACGAATAAAGGCAATTCCTGGAAATCAATCACCGATGGCTTACCTGAAAATGGAACAGTTCATGCGATTGAGCAAGATCCGAAAGATCCCAAATTGCTTTTTGCAGGAACTGAATTTGGTATCTTCTTTTCTAACAATGGCGGCGAGAAATGGACACAACTAAAATCCGGAATTCCAACTATTGCTGTGAGAGATGTTGCAATACAGGAAAGAGAAGAAGACTTGGTGTTAGCTACTTTTGGAAGAGGATTTTATATACTGGATGATTATTCGCCATTGCGTGATATTGATAAGTCATTTGTTGAGGAGAAGGAAGCCCATATCTTCCCGATTCCTGAAGCAGAAATGTATATTCAAAAACGCAGTCGATATGGACAGGGTTCAACTTACTTTACAGGCGAAAATCCTGAATATGGTGCGACATTTACCTATTATCTGGAAGAAACCCCAAAAACACGAGAGCAGATAAGAAGAGAAAAGGAAAAAGAAGCTTTCAAAAAAGGAGAGCGAATGCCTTACAGGCCAAGTTGGAAAGAACAACGGGATGAGGAAAAAGAAGTTCCACCGTATCTAATTTTTACAATTTATGATGAAGATGACAATGTGGTTAGAAAAATCACCAAAAAACCGCAAAAGGGAGTGCACCGCATTTCTTGGGACTTCCGTTATGAGAATCCTTATCCTGTAGACTTGAAGAATGGAGAATTTAATCCTTTAAAAGAAGATGGAAATGGTATTCTTGCAATGCCGGGTACCTATAAAGTTTCCATGTCGAAATATCATCATGGTGAAATAACCGAACTTGTTCCGCCTCAGGAATTTGAAGCAAGACAGCTTGAAATTCGAACGCTTCCTGCTGAGGATAGAGAAGAACTTCTTGAATTCCAGCAAAATGTAACAGATTTAACACGTAAGATTCAAGGTGCTGATGAGTTAAGTGCTAATATGATGAAGAGAATAAAACATATTAAGCAAGCTATCCTGAATACTACGGCTGAAACAAAAGAACTGATGGAAGAAGCTGAAAGAATCGAGAATGAATTGGATGAGGTGATCTTTGCTTTCCATGGGGTAGAACCCAAGGCCAGCAGCGAGGAGATTCCTCCTCATAAGATGAAAATCATGGAACGTTTACGTTCACTGGTTTATGCACATTATAGATCTACTTCCGGAGTAACTGAAACCGAAAGAAGGAATTATAATATTCTTAAAGAAAAGTTTCCTCCTTTATTAGAGAAACTTAAAAAACTTAGAGAAGAAGATATTAAAAAACTGGAAGAAAAATTAAATAAACTGAATGCCCCATGGACACCGGGAAGAGTGCCTGAACTTTAGAAAATACTATAACTAAAGATAAGCTGCCATTAAAAGTTATAAAGTATAGCTGTTTGATGGCAGCTTTTTTTGTTTGTTGTTTTAATTAACAAATATTTAATCTATTTATGCATTATAACCACAACCACAACATTTAAATCCCAAATTAGTAAAGCATATTTTTGGTTAAAGCATTGAGCTAAATCACCTATTTTTTGTTGAACTTTTTATGAATTATATCGTAAATTTGTATAGACTAAAATTTCAAAAATATCTACCATGAAAAAAACAAGAATCATTTTAATAGCTATATTGTTTGCTGGCAGCATTTTAATTTCCGCTTGTCATATTACAGAGCCTCCTTGTCCAGCTTATGTTGACAGTGATCAAAAAACAGAGGAAATTTCATAACAGTTTTTTTTATAGTAATTAGTTTTTTTTACTTTTGATATAAAGAAAAACTATAATTTTATTTTGTTATGAAAAAGCGAATATTGATTGCCGTACTTTTTGCTCTTTTTGTTGCTTCTGTGTTTACCTCATGTAAAAGTAAGGATTGCCCTACTTACGATCAAAATTATGTAGAGATCAATCTTTTTGAATAAGGAAGGCATAATCTTAGCTTCTAAGAGGAGATTTTATTGAATTAATTGCTAAAAGCTGGTTTAAATACTGGCTTTTTGGTTTTTGTTGAAATTTCACAGAAAAATGTCTGGGAGGCTTATTAAGAGTTTAAACAGGTAAATTCTGGAAAATCTAAAATTTTAGTTTTTTAACCTTTTGCTTTATTGGAAGTTATTATCCAGTCACCATAATAATCTTA
>CAYFRV010000137.1:0-7511 GCA_964345495.1 uncultured Bacteroidales bacterium
CTTCAGAAGCTCTACAAACTCATTGATATCCTCTTCTGTGGTGTCAAAAGAAGTCATCCAGCGGACAACACCTTTTTCTTCGTCCCATACATGGAAAAAATATTCATTCTGTAAATCCTCAATGATCTCTTTGGGTATCTGCGCAAATACCCCATTTGCTTCAACTTTCTGGGTAATTTCTACATTTGGCACCTCAGAAGCTTTGTCGGCAAGCAATTTAGCCATATCATTTGCCTTTTTAGCAGTTTTAAACCATAAATCATCGGTTAAATAAGTGGAAAACTGGGCAGAAATAAACCGCATTTTTGAAGCAAGCTGCATTCCTTGTTTGCGCATATATTTGAAATCCTCTCCAATTACATCATTGAAAAAAACAACAGCTTCGCCATACATCATTCCGTTTTTGGTACCTCCAAAGGAAAGGACGTCTACTCCAACGTCTTTTGTAAACTCCCTGAAATTTTTATCAAGAGCTACAGCAGCGTTTGCAATGCGTGCGCCATCCATGTGCACATACATATTGTTCTCATGAGCAAAATCGCAAATTTCTTTAACTTCTTGCGGAGTATAGATCGTTCCCATTTCAGTAACCTGACTAATAGAAATCAGTTTAGGCTGAGAATGGTGCTCAAAGTTTAACCCATGCATGTGTTGTTTTATTCCATCAACGGTAAGTTTTCCGTTTTCAGTGCTTACCGGAAGCAGTTTAAAGCCATTAAAGCGTTCCGGAGCGCCGCACTCGTCTTCATTAATGTGCGCAGATTCCGGACAGATCACTGAGTGATATGGACGAGTGAAGGCCCCGAGGCCCAACACATTAGCTGCAGTTCCGAGAAAAACAAAATATACCGAAATATCCTCGCCGAAATGTTCTCTGAAATTCATTCTTGCATCCTGAGTGTAGGGATCATCTCCATAAGCGATTGTATGTCCATTATTTGCATCATTTAAAGCTTTCATTATTTCGGGATGTACGCCGGAACTATTATCGCTGGCAAAACCTTTTTTATTTATCATAATGTAATGTTTTATTTTACAGTTAATTATTGTTTTGAATTCTTCAGGTACATAACTTCAAATATAAAAAAAGTCCGGGTGAAAAAACCCGAACTTTTAATTATGATTATATAGAAAAATAAACGTTTAAATGCTCTAAAACTTTTCATCGTATTTTGTCCACAAATCATCACCTAAATCCCAGGCTTTTTCGACTACTTTGTTTCCCCATTTGTTTGTATATTCTGTAAGGAATTCTTTGGCCTTTTCAGGATCTTCCTCATAAAGTCTTTGGGCTTTAGCGTCAATTTGCTCTTGTTTTTCGAAAAGTTCCTTTTGCCATGGAATCCAGACTTCATCAATATCTTTGTGCATATCACCCCATCTTTGAGCTGCCAGAGTACCTAACCTGTTGAAAGCCCACCACGCTGACTCTCGGGTATAACCATTTGTTCTTCCTGGGGTTTTGTATGAATCAGGTAATTTTTCTGTACCTGCGTAAACCGGGATGTAAATCGATGAAGCGATATTGTCCTGAGCTAACCAGGTCACTCCGCCAACTTCATCAGGGAGCCAATCTCTGCATTGAATGATGGTACCATACATTGTGTACCACCTGGCAATAGTTCGTTCTCCCAAAAATCTGATATCACCGGTTTCTTCATCAACATGATACCAACTGCCGCTGACATCGTCTATATCGAGCTGATCATAAGGCATGAAAGGATTGGCCAATGGAGAAATAACCTGCTTTCCTTCTTCATTTGTAGTTGTTATATTTCTTCTCATATCATAAGGTGTGCCCTGATAATAATCCTTAAATACCCGCACCATATCATCTAACGTAACCTTTTCGTCTGGCTTTACTGAAAAAGGGTAGTTTTCAGAAGTAGGACTAAAATCCTTTGAAGGGGCTAGTAAATCAAACACTCTCCATTCTCTTCTTCTGGAAGCTATAGACTTACGGCTATTGGGAGCATAAACATCGGCAAACCGGAAAGTTTCGCCTTCACTCCACCATCCGTGTTCTTTGGCAACTTCATAAATGTTTTCGGAAGCCATAAAATAATCTTCATTCTCCAGGTTAATCTCCTTTATAGTAGATGCATTGGCATTTACTGCAATATGGTCGTCTGGTACACGCTGGGCTGCCCAAACAGCTCCAACTTTTCCTTCTCCGGGGCCTACCACTTCAAAATGCCATACTTCATTTTCATCGGCAATTGTAAGACATTCACCTGCATCATTCCATCCGTATTCTTTAAGTAACTCTCCGGCCATTTTGATAGCACCACGGGCTGTTGAGCATCGTTCAAGCATCAACTGGGCTAGTCGCTGACAATCTATCAATGATTCGTCAGATACTAATTCATCGCGACCACCAAAAGTTGATTCTCCTATAGCAAGCTGATGCTCGTTCATAGAAGGATAAGCGGTGTTCAGGTACTTATTCGTATGCTCAACCTGGGGAATAGATCCTATTTTGTCATGTTTATAGGCAGGCATAGCTTTAGTTGTGTCCTGGGTACGCTTATACATCGGAACGGTTTCTCCGTCCTGATGATCTTGTGCTTCCTGAATATCCATCCAGGAACGTGTTCTGTGACTATCGTCTGTATGCGATGTCATCACGGAACCGTCAAAACTTGCATCTTTTCCAACGGTAACAGAAGTGCATCCTTCCGGAAAACCGCCTTCCCAGTCACCTTTATCCTGAGCAATAATGCTCTGGGTGAAAAGAAAAGATACCAAAAATGTAAATGCAAAAATTAAACGGGATTTAGTCTTCATAATTATTTGATTTTTAATGTTTAAGCTATTAAATTCATTCTACATTAAACCAAAACATGAATAGTTTCGTTAATGCATAATGTTTTACGTTTATTTTAAGACTTCAATATCTTAAAATTTCAATCAACCAAAATAATAAAATAATTGAAATAATAAACAGAATAAACAGAAACTCTTAAGATGATGTATTAAGGTTAAATTAAAAATGGATTATTTTATTAATAGATTGTGCTTTATAATGCCAAACCCTATTTTCTATAACAAATCTCCACTTTCGAAACCCTCCGCTTCCGAATTCTTATGGCTATACCTTCTTCGTCTTAGCCTCAAATTCAAACTCATTCACAGACAATCATCTATAATGGTTTAGTGAATAAAACTTTGGTATAATTTTTTTTCAATATTTATTTTTATAAATTGTGAAACATATAGTTATTTTAACCCAAACAAAAGAAAACAGGCGTTTTATGGAAAATAAACCTGAATTTAAAAAACAGCTCTTTAATCAGTGCATGAAAATACTGGAAGAAAGTGCAGAAACTGCCAGGCAACAAATGAATGAGGTTCAGGAAGATGCCAACGAAGCAGAACAGGAGCATGATGTTTTTGATGGCTCAAGGTCAGAACTTCTCAGGAAGCGCGATATATACGCTGAACAACTTCAAAAGGCTGTAGATGAAATTCAAATCCTTAAAAAGGTTTCATTCGATCGTCTTGCCGATCAGGTAGAATTTGGAGCTGTTGTCATCACAAACAAACATAAAATGTTTATTGCACTTGGCCTTGGGAAAGTTACCATGAATGGTGAAACCTATTATGTAATTTCCAAAGATGTACCTATATATAAAGCTATGGAAGGATTAAAAAAAGGAGATGAATTCGAATTCAACAATATGAAATTTACCATAAAAGATTTATTTTAAATTGCAATTTTGATCAAATTATCAGCAATTCTAGCTATATAGCGTGGAATACTAAATAAGAGGCTTCCTGGCAAAAAAGAGAAGACGTTTTCAGATATATGAAAAAATTAAAAATCAGCGGCAAAGATCTGAGAAAGGTGGGTATTAAAGATGACAGGGCTGCTAGTATTACAAAAAACGTCCTTCAAAAACATTACAAACAACTTCGGAAAAAAGATGCGCTGGAAATTGTAAAAAAAGTTATCAACAATCCCGATAAATTCCGAAACCATCCGGAATTAGGTCAGGTTGCGCAAGCTTTAACATCTCCTCAGAAAAGTACAGCTAAATCAGTAAATCTCTCAGAAACTAAACCATACAAAATTTATGGAGAAAATCACATAGAGCCTGGTGCGCTTAACCAAATGGAAACTGCAATGAAACTTCCCGTTTCTGTTAAAGGCTCGCTGATGCCCGATGCACATCAGGGATATGGCTTGCCTATCGGAGGCGTTGTGGCCACCAAAAATGCTGTCATTCCTTATGGAGTCGGGATGGATATTGGTTGCAGAATGTGTATGTCGATTTATCCTTTCGAAAAAGATTTTATTCGGTCGAAACAGGATAAACTGGAAAAAATTCTGAATGAACATACTCGTTTCGGGCGATCGGAGTTTCAGGAGAAAAAAGAGCATCCAGTAATTGACAGGGAGGAGTTCAAAGAAATCAAATTTCTTAAATCACTGCAGAAAAAGGCCTATGACCAACTGGGCACTTCCGGTCACGGCAATCATTTCGTGGATTTTGGGATACTAGAAGTCAAAGAAGCTATTCCTGATAAGAACCTGGTTCCCGGGAAATATTTTGCAATTCTTTCTCACAGTGGTTCCAGGGGAGCCGGTGCAGAGATAGCCCGTCATTACACAAAAATTGCTTCCGGGGTTTGTGAACTCCCAAAAGGAGCAAAATCACTTGCCTGGCTGGATCTTTACACTCAGGAAGGTCAAGAATACTGGAAAGCAATGAACTGGGCAGGAGATTACTCCGCAGCTAATCATCATTTTATTCATGATAAACTTTCTAAAGCTTTAGGAGAAAAACCAATTTCAATAATTGAAAATCACCACAATTTTGCATGGAAAGAAACCCAGGCTAACGGCGAGCAATGGATAATTCATCGCAAAGGGGCTACTCCGGCCACTAAAGGCACCCTTGGAGTAATACCAGGTTCTATGGCCTCACCAGCCTATATTGTGGAAGGATTAGGTAATGAAGAAAGTCTTAATTCTGCCGCCCATGGAGCAGGAAGGCTTATGTCCAGAAGTGAAGCCAAAAAACGTTTCTCACTTAATCAACTAAAAGACTACCTCAAAGCAAAAGGAGTTACACTGCTTGGTGCCGGAATAGATGAAGCTCCCATGGCGTATAAAGATATCAACACAGTGATGGCTTTACAGGATGATCTTGTAAAAAAAATTGCTATATTCGAGCCTAAAATCGTAAAAATGGGTTAGTCACCCACCAAAAAACAATAACATGGCAAATAATCATGATAATAACGAATCTGCTGTTATTGCATCAAAATTTATTAACAGCACAAATCGGAATATATTTTTAACCGGCCGAGCCGGAACCGGGAAAACTACCTTTCTTCAGTATATTGTTGAAAATACGCACAAAAACGCAGTTGTTGCTGCACCTACCGGAATTGCAGCTATCAATGCAGGTGGAGTAACACTACATTCGTTATTTCATCTTCCCTTTGGATGTTTTATTCCTTCATCTGCCCCACTTAATGAACAAGATATCAATACACAAGTCAATACGCCTCAATCTGTTCGTAAGTCGCTTCGCATGAACAGCCACAAGCGAAAACTGATCCGTGAGATGGAACTACTGATCATTGATGAGGTGAGTATGCTCCGGTCTGATCTGCTTGATGCAATAGATGTTGTCCTGAGAACGATAAAGAGACGAAAATCTTTACCCTTCGGCGGTACTCAAATTTTATTCATCGGAGACCTCTACCAACTTCCGCCCGTTGTTAAACGTGAAGAATGGAGCTTTCTAAAACATCACTACTCCACCCCGTATTTTTTTGATGCTACAGCCATTCGTGAATTTCAGCCGCTTTTCATTGAACTGGAAAAAATTTACCGTCAAACAGACCAACAGTTCATTACCATTCTCAATCATTTTCGTGACAATGCAATAACGCAGGCCGATATTCAAACATTAAACAAACGCTATTTTCCCGATTTCAAACCAAAGTCGGATGAAGGCTATGTTTTCCTGACCACCCACAATAAAAAAGCAGATGAGATAAATCAAAGAGCATTGTCAAAACTGCCGGGCAAGTCACATTATTTTGAAGCTGAAGTGGAAGGTGATTTTGGTGAGCACCTCTACCCTATTGATTATCAACTGGAGTTAAAAGAAGGCGCCCAGGTTATGTTCATTAAGAATGACTATTCCGGTGAACAGCGATATTTTAACGGGAAAATCGGAACGGTTTCTGAGATCTCAGAAGAGGATATTGAAGTAAGTTTCGACGATGGCACTGAGCCCACCCTGGTTGAAAAATATACATGGGAAAATAAAAAGTTTACCCTTAATAAAAAGACCAACGAAATTGAAGAAACAATCAAAGGCACATTCAGGCAATATCCCATAAAACTTGCATGGGCGATTACTGTACATAAAAGCCAGGGGCTTACCTTTCAGAAGGCAATCATTGATGTATCCCAGGCCTTCGCTCCCGGTCAAATTTATGTCGCTCTTTCCCGGCTGGTTTCCTTAGATGGATTAGTGCTTAACCGGCCGTTGCCGGAAAACATTATGGAGCCCGATGAGGCATTAAAGGCATTTGCCAAAAATAAAAAGCAAGCAGAACATCTGGAACAGGAATACAAAGAAGAACTGCCGAGGTACGTTAAGGATGTTATTTTACAATCCTTTGATTTTAGCCCTTTGCTGAATGAAATACATGCTCATTTGGAAACCTATCAAAAGGATGAAAAGCGATCGGTTAAGCAAAATTATAAAAGTTGGGCTGTTGAGGTAAAAGACGAAATCAAAGAAATGAAAGAGGTGAGCGATAAATTTCAGAATCAAATCAAGCGAATCACCCGGCAATCCGATGAAAAATGGTTGGTTGCCCTGCAAGAAAGAGTAAGAGCAGCAAAAACTTACTTCAAAACCCGGTTGAAAAATCTTTCTGAAAAAACTTTAGCTCATATTGACAATTTGCAAGGCGAAGCAGGAGTAAAAAAATATATAGACGAACTGAAAGAATTAGAATCCATGTTCTTTGGACAAATCAAACAAATCCATAAGGCAGATTCGTTGATTGATGCAGCTATTAAAAACAAAGAAATTTCAAAGGATACTTTACATTATTCAGATTTAATCAAGGAAAGAGAAAAACAACTCTACGAAAAAGAATCGACAAAGCCAAAGAAGAAGAAAAAGAAAAAAAACCAACCAAACACAAAAAAAATCACCTTCGATCTGTATCAGAAAGGCAAAACCATAGAAGAAATAGCAAAAGAACGCTCACTGGCAGAATCTACAATCGAAGGACATCTGGCCTATTTTGTAGGCAAAGGAGAATTGAATGTAACCGATTTTGTTGACAAGAAAAAAGCAGAACAGATTGTACAGGTGGCTGATACACTGGAAACAACAAAGCTCAATGAGATAAAGTCAAAACTTGGCGATGAATTCACTTATAGCGATTTGAAGTTTGCTTTGGCGGGGTATAAGGAGAAAAGTAATAATTAGGCAGATTTAGAAGTAAGGGGTAAAGATTAAAATGAGCGT
>CAYFRV010000138.1:0-7478 GCA_964345495.1 uncultured Bacteroidales bacterium
TTTCTGTGCAAGAACTGAAAGAGATCACACTTGCAGAAGGATGCGAGTTTGATACGGAGTCAAAAGTATCTATTAAAGAGTTAAAATTGACCCTGCTTTCCAATAGCGAAGCTGACCTTCATGGAAAAGCCAAATCAGCTGTGATACGCTGTGAATCAAATAGTAAGTTAGATGCCGAAGGGTTTAAACTTAAAAACTGTGATCTTAAAGTATCAGATAATGCTAAAGTAGAGGTAAATGTTGCCAAAAAACTGAATGTCGTTGCAAAATCCAATAGTAGGGTCGAGTACTCCGGTAATCCGGAATCAGTTAACATTGATTCTGATAAAGACAGTGTTGTGGAAAAGGATTAATTTGCTTTATGCCGGCTATTTATAATTAGATAGTCTGTGAGTATGCATGATCAGCTTCTGTCACTTTAAAAATTTGTTAGGAAGCGCTCCATATTATCCACATTTTTAATAGATTTGTGGAGTAAACCCTTTACTCCGGATTCTATGAATAAAAGAGACACCACTATTATTTTCGTAATTACTTTTTTAACCGGTTTTACATCACTTATTTATGAGATTAGCTGGAATCGATACTTATCACTGATTCTTGGTGATACGGTAGCAGCATCCACCATTGTGCTGATGTCGTTTATGGCAGGCTTTGGTCTTGGTGCTTTGCTTTTAGGGAAATACGCAAATCGTGTTGTCAATCCCGGCCGGTTTTTAGCTTTGTTGCTTGGTGCAGTAGGTATGATAAGCCTGTTAAACTATTTTATTATTAGTGGTATTGTAGAATCAATGTTTGGATCGTTTTCTGGTATTCTGATGGGAGATCTTGTTTTTTTCCCGCTTACTTTTATTTTACTATTCATTCCTGCTTTTTTCCTGGGAGGAATTTTCCCTTTGATAAACAGAATTGTTATTACCGAGAATAAAACCATTGCCAGACGACTTGGTTCTGTTTATGCTTTTGAAACAATGGGGAGTACCATAGGCGGAATAGTTGCTGGATTTATCCTGTTGGGAACAATTGGACAAAGCATGACCATCTACACTGCTGTTAGCCTGAACCTTGTCATTGCCCTTTATGTTTTCTTTTCCGGGAAATATTCACAACCTCCTGTATTGAAGATTAATAACAAAACGGATAAAGCAGTAACAAAAGCAAATTCAGCAAAATCACCGAATCTTGCAAAACCGGGCACTTTTTTCGCAGGCTTTACCATTCTTGCTCTTCAGGTGATCTGGATGCGGATATTTAAAACCTATTTTACAAATACAAGTTACACCTTTACACTCATCACATCTTTTGTTATTCTGGGGCTTTCTATAGGTGGCTGGATTTATCGGAAAAAAGGCAGCAATGTTAAAAACAATGACAAATTAATGCTGCGTATCCTCTTGTTATTAAGTGGGTTCACTATTATCGGTTTATTTCTTTTATATAAGTTCCCCGAACTATTTATGTTTCCTTTTGCCGGGATTATGGAAAATCAGCTTATCCGCCTGATATTGATACCCGCTGTAGCATCTGCATTAATCGTGCTTCCTGCAGCTATTACTTCAGGATACTCTTTTCCCCTGGCATGCAATATGTACTCTCAAGGGGCTAAGAACATTGGAAAAAATGTGGGTTACACCCTCATGCTCAACACTGCAGGAGCTGTTGCAGGTCCTGCAGTAGCAACGTTTATTCTCATCCCCCTGTTGGGTGCCGGGAAATCTATCTTTGTCATTGCCTTGCTTTTATCTATTGTGGCCTTATATATGGTAAATTCAATGCAATCAGTTCAGAATGTGCGCCGCTATAAAAATTTTATTACAGGAAAGCTGGCGGTATTGCTTCTGATAGTTGTATTTACAGGTCAGATAAAATTTGTCCCTCCATCGGTGAAAAAGATGGATAAGCAAGTCATTTCATATAAAGAAACGGTGGAAGGGACCATTGTTGTTGTCGATGAGAAACAAAAGGGGATTTTCGGTAAAAGTACTTTTGTAAATAACAGTGCTGTGATTGGTTCCAACTATGATGCTATTAAAGCAGTAAAAATGGTAGGACACATTCCGCTTTTTAGTACTCAGAATTGCGAGGACGTGCTGGTCATTGGATTCGGAATTGGTGTCAGCACTTCAGCTATTGCAGCACATGATGAAGTTAAACGTATTGATTGTGTTGAACTTGTTCCGGGTTTAGTGGAGTCAGCAGATTATTACAGTAAGTTCAATCATAATGTACATGAAGATGAGAGGCTGAATATCATTCCCGGCGACGGGAGGCATTTCTTGCAGGTTACTTCAAAAAAATATGATTTGATTTCCTGCGATCCAACCCATCCGGTGCTTGGATCGGGAAATTTATATACAAAGGAGTATTTCCGCCAGGTTTACGATCATCTCACTCCGGAAGGGATGGTTTCACAGTATTTACCTTTGCATAAGCTTAGGTTGCAGGACTTACAGGGAGTAATTAAAACCTTCCACTCCGTATTCCCCAACACTTCAGTATGGCTCGGACAGTATCATGCTATACTAATCGGAAAAAAAGGTGATAGTAAAATCGATTTTCAGAAATGGAAGCAAAAAGTAAATCAATTGCCAAAGGATGATTTCTTCTATCTCAATCCATATCATATTGCAGCAAGCGTAGTGTTAGACAGTGAAAAAATAAAATCATTTCCCGGGGAGGTCAGAATAAATACAGATGATTTGAATTATACAGAATTCTTTTCATTCGATTCTTTTGATCGTGACCATATATACAAAAATCTGGAATATCTTACAAACAACCGTTGCGATATAGAAAACATTTTTACGGGAATAGAAGACAAAACCAAAATGAAACGTTATGTAGCAGGCAATACATACCTGACGAACAGCTTGTACTATATGCTTCGTGGACAGAGACAGCCTGCAATAAGAAATATGCAAAAGGCAGCTAAAGTGAATCCGGAAAATGAGGAATACCCATTTTTAATAAAGTTTTACTGGGGAAGATGACAACTATAAAAACCATTTGGTTCGGGTTTATTGGTTGTTGGTGATAATGGTTTCTGATTGCATATGAACGGGGATTTTCGTTCCCCGAATTGAAAATAATGCCCTTTGTATGAATAAATTTTTGGGTAATCTTATTTTAAATCATCAACCCGCTAAAACCCCAAAACCACCAATCAATTAATCATCAAAAAAACAATCCGATTTCCAATTTTTGGGATTGTTGATGATATACCGGCCTATTCGTTGATATGATCTGTTATCGCGAATAATATGATCCCTAAATCCGGGATTGTCATGCGAAATACATATTGATTTTATGGGTGTGTCTGTAAACAAGAGATTTGTAGGAACCTATAGTTGATGGAACGATATTTTTACCCTGGTTCTGATAACGTTTTGTCCCGGGAGCAATCGGGGTCTTTCCCTGTTTGTAGAATTAAACTGATTTACGTAGGAATTTTTATCAGGCTATTTTTAGGATATGTCAAAATACGTAAATACACTGATTTTTTCTGTTTGAATAATTTTTACTTTTCACTTATCATAAATAGAGGTACTGGATAATGAAAAAGACGTTATTTTTGAATCATAATAAGAAGATATACTCAGTAAAGGACAATGAAGCCAATATGGTTTTTTTAGAAAAGGTTTTAGAAGAACAAGGTTATACCATAAATAACTTTTCCAATGTACAGGAATTCCTTAATGAAATTGATCACAATAAAACAGATAAAAGCCATAAGAAACCGGATATTTATCACAATATCCATTTAATTCCTGATAATCTTCCATCCTTTCATAAGTCGTTCTTTGAACATTTTGTATTGGCAGGTAAATGGGTGCTCGATATTATTAATAAATTAAATATTGCTTTTGCATTTATACATAAAAACAAATATTTAATTGTAAATGGGGTGTTTTGTGAAATTGTTGAATTGAAACCTGACGAGATAAGCGAACTTGAGGTAGGGGATATGCTCCATCTGCAAAATCGACGGAGGATTAGGGAGTTTTTAAATGATGGTTTCAAAAAGAAAAAGAAGGAGAATTTTGATCATGTTACGTTAACTTCAAACCAAAATAAAATACGGGAAGGGTATATTTATACACTAGATCACAAAATTGATGATGAAGTTTATACCACACTATACGGTTTCAGCGATTTACATCATAATGTAGAAGGTCGGGATACTATAACTTATCTTAAATTTATTTCCTACGAGTTAAATACTATTTTATCCAGCCTGATCTATTTCAATCAGCTTAACAAGGAAGATTTTACCACAACAAACGAAAACCTTCCAAATCAAAAGAATTATTTCAGGGTAAACAAATATTATGGTTTAACATCCAGGGAGTATGAGGTTTTTTGCTTTGTGGCCAGAGGATTCACAAGTCATGAAATTGCTCAACAACTATGTATAAGTAAACGTACAGTAGAAACTCACCGAACAAGTATTCTTGATAAAACAGGCACAAAAAATTCCATTGAGCTTGTGAGGCTTGCCTATAAGTTTAGTTTAATTGACGGATAGATCATTCGTTTTCTACGTGTTAATACGTATTTTTTTAAACTACGTAAAAACACCCTTGAAACTGGTGGCTAGTGTACTTAATTTAGCTAAAATTTAGCTAATAAATTGAGATACAAATGGAAAAATCCGATCCCCGAATATTAGTTGTTGATGATAATAAAACGAGTCTTATGTTAATAGATGAAGTTTTATCAGAGGATTATGAGGTTATTACGATCTTAGACCCCGTTAGAGCGCTCGATTATATCCATTCCGGTTCTTTTGATCTTATCATCTCGGGCTATAGAATGCCTCAGATGGATGGCATAGAACTATTGCAGGAAGTAAGACAAAAGTATGGAAAGATTCCTTTTATAATAGTCTCAGCAGAGAATAACGATGAAAATGTCCGCAGAGCAAAAGATGCGGGTGCAGACGATTATATGTTTAAACCACTGAATATCGGCACTTTCCTGAATACAGTAAAAAGTAATATAAATTTAAACAATACAAGCGTATGAATGACAAAAAATCACAAATGCATTCTGGTAAAAGCTCTTATTTAAGCTTTTATCTGGATAAAGAAGAATTTGCAGTGAATACAAACAATGTTCTCAATATTTTGCAAATGGTTGAGATAACTAAACTTCCTAACTCCCCCGAGTATTTAAAAGGGGTGATAGATTTCCGGGGTAGTGTATTACCGGTAATTGACACCAGAAAAAAACTTGGAATGACTTCTACAGAGATATCAAACAATACATGCATTGTAGTTATGGATCTGAAATTAAACGAAAGCATGACTTATCTTGGATTTCTTGTTGACCAGGTAGATTCAGTAATTAAAATTTCTGAAAGTAACATAAAAAATGCCCCTGAACTTTCGGATAGTTCCAGCAATGAATTTCTAAAAGGAATAGCTGAGGTTAATGATAAATTTATTCTCATACTTGATATGTTTCGGGTATTTTCTGGCAACGAGCTGGAAAGGCTTTCTCAAATGGAGAAAGATTCACTTATTACAAACTAAAAAAATTAAAATTTATGAATTGGAAAAATCTGACATTAGGAAAAAAATTTACAGTTGCTTTTACGATCATAATAACTTTGCTGATTATAGTTGCAATTTGGAGCCTTAATGGAATCAATGACATCATTGAAAATTCCAACGATATTACTAAGGCAAATCATCTACATAATGAAATCGGGGAACGACACATCGATCACCTTATATGGGCTGATCAGGTAAATGAATTCATTACAGACGCTGATGTTAATAAACTGTCGGTAGAATTAGACCCTGAAAAATGTGCTTTTGGGCAATGGTATTATAGTGAAGAAAGGAAGGAAGCAGAAAAAAGATATCCCGAATTAAAAAAATACCTTGAAGAGATTGAAAAGCCTCATATTCATCTACACCAATCCGCTCAAGAGATAAAAGATGTACATGAGAAGGGAAACAGACAACTCACCGGCAATCTTCGCGAAGCTAAAGTAGATCATTTAACCTGGGCTCATAGTGTTAAAGATTATGTTGTCCGGGCAGAACAAGTAGATAAAATAGATGCTGAAAAAGACCCGACCCAATGTAATTTTGGTCAATGGTTTTTTTCTGATGAGATGGAAAAATTCCGACAGGAACACCCGGAATTTGCAACTATTGCTCAAAAAGTGATAGAGCCTCATAAAAAATTGCACGAGAGCGTATTGAGGGTTGAAAGATATTTCCGTAACGGGAATGTTAAGGAGGCAAAGAATCATTATATGAATGTTACAAAACCTACGACTTATGAAGTCTTGGGCCACATTGATAAAATGATAGCATGGAATGAGAACAACCTTGAAAATCAGGAGAAAGCACGGAATATCTACTTTAACAAAACGAAGGCGCATTTGAATGATGTCGGTAATACGCTTAATGAGATAGAGAATGTTTATGCTGATGAAATTATGAAAGAGGAACAAGCCTCCAGAGAAAAGAGCGAAGAAACTTCCTTTATGGTTATTGTGATTAGCATAATAGCTACCCTTATAGCAATTTTAATGGCAACAATCATAACACGAAATATTACACAGGGAGTTAAAAAAGGGGTAGAGACAGCCGAAAGAATTGCACAGGGTGATCTTACCCTTGAATTTGAAGAAGAAAAGCTTAATCAAAAGGATGAAATCGGTACTTTACTCCGTGCCTTAAAGCAAATGACAGATAAACTAAAGGAAATCATCGGGGATATTAGGCAAGGTTCAAATAACATCGCTTCTGCCAGTCAACAATTAAGCAGTAGTTCTCAGGAGTTGTCGCAGGGGGCATCCGAGCAGGCTTCCTCTGTTGAAGAGGTTTCCTCTTCTATGGAAGAAATGAGCTCCAACATTCAGCAAAACACAGATAATGCAAAACAAACGGAACAAATCTCTAAACAGGCTTCTGAAGCTGTTTCCCAAGGGGGGCAGTCAACCACAGAAACAGCTAAGAGCATGCAGAATATTGCTGAGAAGATTACCATTATCAACGATATTGCTTTCCAGACAAATATTTTAGCATTAAATGCTGCTGTAGAAGCTGCGAGAGCAGGAGAGCACGGGAAAGGTTTTGCCGTAGTGGCCGAGGAAGTACGTAAATTGGCAGCCAAAAGTAAAGAAGCAGCCACAGAGATTGATGAGGTTTCCAAGTCTGGTGTGAATATCTCCGAAAAAGCCAGCAAGGAATTGGAGGAGATTGTACCTGAAATTGAAAAGACTGCCAAGCTGGTACAGGAAATCAGCGCAGCCAGTTCTGAACAAAATTCTGGTGCTGAACAAATAAATAATGCCATACAACAACTCAATCAAGTAACACAACAAAATGCTTCTGCTTCTGAGGAAATTGCTACAAGTTCTGAAGAGCTTGCCAGTCAGGCAGATCAACTTAATCAGGCGGCGAGCTTTTTTAAACTAAATGGACAGCAGAATTTTAACAAGAATAAAACCCAGAGCC
>CAYFRV010000139.1:0-1921 GCA_964345495.1 uncultured Bacteroidales bacterium
TGTTTTTTCCATTCGATCAATCCTTTTTCAAGGTTATACACTTTTTTGAATCCTTGCTCTTCAGTCAATATTTCGCAGACGGTCTCACTTCTATCGCCGTCATCACAATAAACGAAAATAGGCGTTTGCCGATTGAGCGTATCCGTCAGGGAAATTAATTTCGATTTTTTCTCTGCAATCAGGGATCCGGGGATATGTTCCTTATTGTATTCACTGAAAAATCGAACATCCAGTACAACAGATTCAGGATTTGACTCTATTTTGTTATAAAATTCCGAAGCATCCAGGTTTTCATATTTGTTTCCCTCTTCCTGTGCATAAGAAGAAAAAGTACATAAAACAAAAATGACCAGGAGAATTTTCAATTTACTTTTCATAGTTCATACAATTATAAAAGCAAAACGTAATAAAATTTTTGATATTATTGTTGGATTGTCATATTGTTTAGTTGTTAATTGTTTATTCGCTTAGAAAAACAAAATTTACGTATTAATCCATAAATCATTAAATTTGTGCGTTTAGTGATGTAACCGGATTTAATTGAAAACCTACAAACATTCCATTTATGCGCATTGGAATTATTATAGCTCGAATTGGAGGACTAGACGGAGTTTCCCTGGAAACTGAAAAGTGGATCGAAGTTTTGCGAAAAATGGGCCATGAAATTTTCGTAGTCTCAGGACTATTTGAAAAACGCAAAATTGATCCTGCCTATGAAAAATTAATTCCCGAGCTCTCCCTTTTCTCACCTGAAAGTTACCTTGGCCAGAAAAAAGCTTTTTTTGAGCCCGATAGCAACCCAGATGAAATCATCGAACACTATAATCTTTACTCCGATGTCATCTCTGAAAAATTACTGGAGTGGATTGCCGGGAACAAACTGAATCTGGTTATCAGCGAAAACGCATCGGCATTGCCCATCCATATTTCACTGGGAATTGGGATCAAAAAAACTGCAGAACAAGCCGGTATACCGTTTATCACACACGATCACGATTTTGCATGGGAACGGGGGGACAGGTACAAGTCACCTCACGAAGAAATCAACAAACTTATAGAAGATGCTTTTCCATTAAGGCTGCCAAATTCATATCATGCTGTTATAAATTCAAATGCCAGGAAAGTTTTAAAAAACAGATACAACAGAGATTCTGTCATGATACCGAATGTGATGGATTTCAACAGGACATTCGGTGAAATTAATGAAGAAAACAAAAATTTAAAACAAGACCTCGGATTGAATGAAGATGATATCATACTGGCACAAATTACCCGAATAGTTGGCAGAAAAGCCATAGACGTAGCCATACGCTTAGTTCACCGACTTCAGGATAAACGAATAAAATTGGTTATCACGGGAGGTTACGTTGATGATGAGGGGAACAAACACTTCAGTGAACTCATGGACCTTGTAAACGAATTAAATTTAAACAGTCAGGTACTTTTTGCACATGATAAATTTTCCGAAGGGCTAAGAAGCAAAACAAAACAGGGCGTTTATACCCTTTCCGATGCTTATGCACATTCACGCGCCTGCACTTATTTCAGCACTTATGAAGGCTTTGGTAATGCTTTTGTAGAAGCTGTACTGGCAAAAACGCCAATTTTTGTTAACAATTATAAACCCGTATTCTGGCCGGATATTGGCAGTAAAGGTTTCCGTGTTGTAATGCTGGAGGACAATCAACTAACGGAAGAAAAAGTACGGCAAATGCAAGAAATTATCTACAATGAAAAATTGAGAAAAGAAATCGGGGAATATAATTTCCAGCTTGGAAAAAAATACTTTTCCTATGAAGTACTTGAAGAAAAACTTAGAACATTGATGAATCAGGTTTTTAACTAGTATTCTATTGTTAAATTGTTTTCTTGTTTAGGAGTTTAGTTGTTTGTTGTTTAGACGACTTTCTATTTCTTTGTG
>CAYFRV010000139.1:2021-7434 GCA_964345495.1 uncultured Bacteroidales bacterium
TTAAGCCTCTTCCTTCCTGGCCTCAGTCGAAACAATTAAACAATAGGACAATAAAACAATTAGTAAAAATTAAAACCCTGCAAATAAGATATTTGTATGATTTATATATAAAGGATACCCCACCTTAAAGATTCCATTCATTCCGTCTTAAAAAGATCCATTATAATCCTGTCCGATAAAAACTGTCCTTCATCTGAAAGGTATATTCGTTCATTTTTCTGATAAATCAATTCTTTCTCCTGGTAGCCGGTTAATTTTTCTCTAAAATCCGCATCAATAAACGAGGGAAATGTTGACTGCAAATAGTTCATATCCACACCCCATTTGGTTCTCAGGGAAACCATAAGATATTCATTGAAACGATCTTTCATGGATAATTGCTCTTCGTCGCAAGCCAACTGGTCGTTTTCAATAAACTGTAAGTAGGTTTTAATTCCGGAAACATTCCAGTGACGCTTATTTCCATCAAACGAATGTGCTGAGGGACCAACTCCAAGGTAAGGAATTCCCTTCCAATAACTAGTATTATGTTTTGAATAGGCACCATCTTTTGCAAAATTCGAGATTTCATAATGTTCAAATCCAAAACCATTTGCCATATCTATCAATAAAAAAAACTGTCGGCGGCTAAGCTCCTCCGGAATTTCTTTAAAACTCCCGTTTTTCAATTGCTTATAAAGAGGGGTTAGAGGTTCAATAGTCAAATGATAAGCTGACAGGTGGCGGATTGGAAAATGAAAAGCGGTTTTCAGATTTGCTTCCAGATCCACTAAATTGCTTCCCGGCAAGCCATAAATTAAATCCAGCCCGACATTATTAAATCCAACATCAAAAATATCAGTCAACACATCGAGGGATTTATTCACGCTATGCCTGCGTTGTAAAAATCCCAGTTCATCTTCTTTAAATGACTGCACGCCCAAATTAATACGAAAATCAGCTATTTTTTTTAATCCTTTTAAATATGCGGTATTCAGATCATCCGGATTACACTCTATGGTTATTTCGGGCGTATTAACGACAGAATAAAACTTATAAATCTGATCAATAATGGCTTCAATATGCTGCAAATTAATAAACGATGGAGTGCCTCCGCCAAAATAGATTGTTTCAATCTTTTGATCTCCCAGGTAATTCTGCTGCAACCTGAGTTCTTTCTGAATGCTCTGTATGAGTTGCTGGTTATATGAAGTATCTGTAACCGAGAAGAAATCACAGTAAGGGCACTTCGTTTTACAGAAAGGAATATGTATATAAATACCTGCCATGTCTCTATATTGTTTGATTTATCTTACTTTTTAATAATATACGTAATTATTCGTAATGATCAGACCAAAAATAGATAATGCTCTCTATTTATTCAATGTTCCACGTGAAACATTTCTGATTTCTAAAGTTTTAAACATGTTATTAAGAATAATTGTTAATAGTAATTTATTAGTTATTAGCTTATAACATCAATTATAAACAATTGTTAAGAATATTAGCCAGTTCCAAAATTCGTGAAAAATTTTAACCCAAATGGTGCAATTAAATTTTATAAAAAATCAATGTAACTTGCAGAAGTTAGGTTGAAAATAAAAATATGGCTAAATTTACAAGCAAATTAATTATTTATAGAACGTCTGACAAATGCAACAAAGAAAATTCTCTTTTACGCCTTTCATTGGATCCCTGATTTTAACAATTGTTATTCTTTATGGAAGTTTTAGTCCGGATACCGGTGGAATCGGAATTATAGGCAAACTGGGACTGGATTTCAAAAACAGTGATAAATTATTGCACCTGCTTTTTTATTTATTTCTTTCTGTTTCGATATATTGGGGTTTTACAAAACAAAAAACAGCGTTTTCAAAAAATATCATTCATTCCTATTCACTTATGATTCCTTTTATAGTTGGTGGTTTAGTAGAAATTATACAGGGAAATTTCATTCCGTCGCGTCATGGAGAAGTTGAAGATATGGCAGCGAATACAATTGGAATTATAATGGGATTTTTAATTTACCAGATATATCAAAGGTACGCTAAACGCTAAATACCAATTTTCCCATCGGCTTTCTCAATTTCGTCTTTCAAGTTCCCTATTGTCTCGGTATTAAACAAATCATACATCTGATTACTTATAGGTCTGAATTTCCGGTGCATCGGGCAAGGCACTACATCATGTCCTTTTTCATTACAGGAGCGCAATCCAATGAGACACTCCTCGAATATGTCCAATCCATCTATCACCTCAATAATCTCCAGCAACGTTATTTCATGTTCATTTTTTGCTAAACCAAACCCCCCATGTGGGCCTTTGGTAGATGAAAGGATTTTAAATTTAACAAGATTCTGTAAAATTTTTCCAAGAAAAGGGGTTGGTATATCAAGGTCCTCTGATATTTTTTTAATTCCGATTTTGTTTTCCTCCCCTTCGTTTAATGCAAGGTAAATCGTTGCCCGGATTGCATATTTACATGTATTTGATAGTATAGCCATAACAATTCGTTTTAATGCCTATTATATGGAAATCTTCTCAACTCTTCGGTGATGTCTTCCGCCTTCAAAACCGGTATTTAAAAAAGCTTCTATAATCTCCATAGCTTCCTCGTTAGTAAGGTATCTTGCGGGCAGTGAACATACATTTGCATCGTTGTGTTGCCTGGCTAATTCCGCAATTTCCTTATTCCAACACAGTGCTGCACGAACGCGGGGATGTTTATTCGCTGCCATACTTATTCCATTTCCGCTTCCGCATAAAGTAATTCCCCGGTCATATTCCATGCGGTCTATTGACCCGGCTAATTGATGTGCAAAATCTGGATAATCAACACTTTCTTCACTGTTTGTACCAAAATCCTTAAAATCATAGCCTTTATTTTCAAAATGTTTCTTAATGGCTTCTTTCATTTGATATCCTGCGTGATCTGACGCTATTGCTATTATGCTTTTTGAACTCATACTGGTTTGGATTTATTTAATGTTCAAATTTAGGAATTTTCCTTATATTTTAAATAAAAGTGCCTTTTGATAATAAAAAAAAATCAACTTTGCAATCGTAAGGGACATTTTATTAATGTTTATTTTTAAACTATAAGGTTAAAAAATATGTTAATTAAATGTAAAATGATGTTTAAATTTTTTAGGTACAACTGAAAACTTTTTGTCTATATATAAAAATTTTTTAGATTGAAAAACCAAATTTTCAGTTTTATTCAATATATATTAAACATACATATTAACAGTTCTGTTCATATAATTTTGATTCATTTTCTTAACAAAATTTGTTTTTAAAGGATTGTTAATAAGATAAAGAAAACATTTATTATCAAGTTCTTTCTGTATTAATAAAATGTTAATTTTGCCTTGATACATGTTTAATATCGAATTATCAAAGAAATTTTTAATGAAAAAACTAACACTATTAACCGAACATTATTATCATCATATTTAAATTTAATATAATATATAATATAATATGTATGTTAATAGTTAAAAACCGATCTTTAAAATGAATAATGAAATAGTTAAAGATATTGAAAAATTAAAAAAAGAGAAAAACGCTATTATATTAGGTCATTATTACCAAACTGCAGATATTCAGGATATTTCAGATTTTCTGGGTGACAGTCTCGCACTCGCGCAAGCCGCGGAAAAAACCGATGCAGATATTATTGTTTTTGCAGGGGTTCACTTCATGGCTGAAACAGCAAAAATCTTATCACCGGAAAAAAAAGTTATTATTCCGGACCGGGAAGCCGGATGTAGTTTGGCTGAATCATGCCCACCGGACGAATTTCGTAAATTTATTAATCAATACCCGGATCATACAGTAATATCCTATGTGAATACAACAGCTGAAATTAAAACCATGACAGATATTTGTTGCACTTCAACAAATGCTTTGCCTATTGTTAATTCGCTTCCAAAGGATGAAAAAATCATTTTTGCCCCTGATCAAAATTTAGGGAATTACATTCAAAGAGTGAGCGGAAGAGAAATGGTGATCTGGCCCGGGGCTTGTCATGTTCATGAAGAATTTTCAGTGGAAAAGATTATTGAATTAAAGAATCAATACCCGCAAGCTAAGGTTATTGCTCATCCCGAATGTGAAAAGCCAGTTTTACTTATAGCTGATCATGTTGGATCTACTTCTTCGCTGTTAAAATTTTCAAAAACAGATGATAGCCAGACATATATTGTTGCAACCGAATCCGGTATTCTTCATCAAATGAAAAAAGCAAATCCTGAGAAAAAATTTATTGTTGCTCCTCCAAAAGATTCTACTTGTGGATGTAATGATTGTAGCTACATGAAGTTAATCACCCTTGAAAAAATCAGGGCCAGCATGGAAAATGAGCAGCCGCTGGTCGAATTAGATGAAGAGACCATAAAAAAGGCAAAACGACCAATTGAACGAATGTTAGATATTTCAAAACAATTAGGATTATAGAATTTGAATTTATGAGTGAAGATAATGTTTTTAACATACGGGAAGAGCAATTAAATTCCGGTGAGAAAGAGTTTGAAAAAAGGCTTCGTCCTTTACAATTTGAAGATTTTAAGGGACAAAGTAAAGTTGTTGAAAATCTTCAAATATTTGTGCAAGCCGCTAAAATGAGAGAAGATGCTTTAGATCATGTTTTGCTTCATGGTCCGCCGGGACTTGGAAAAACAACCCTTGCCAACATTATTGCTCATGAAATGAATGTAAATTTAAAAATCACTTCAGGACCGGTTCTTGATAAACCGGGAGATCTTGCCGGTCTATTAACTAATCTTGGACCGGGTGATGTGCTTTTCATTGATGAAATTCACCGGTTGAGTTCGGTTGTTGAAGAATATCTTTATTCCGCGATGGAAGATTTCCAGATTGATATTGTAATTGATAAAGGTCCAAGCGCCCGTTCGGTTCAATTAACGCTTAATCAGTTTACATTAATTGGGGCAACTACAAGATCGGGATTATTAACCAGTCCTTTACGTGCTCGATTTGGAATTACCTCGCATCTCGAATATTATGATTCATCTATTCTCAAAACCATTATTCTCAGATCGGCTGATATTCTTAATGTTCCTATTAAAGATGAAGCTGCAGATGAAATTGCCGGGCGAAGCCGGGGAACACCAAGAATCGCAAATTCCATTTTACGAAGGGTGCGCGATTTTGCTCAGGTTAAAGGAGATGGCAATATCGATATTGAAATTACCAAATATGCGTTAAATGCATTAAATATCGATAAACACGGCCTCGATGATATGGATAACCGGATTTTATCAACTATTATTGACAAATTCCAGGGGGGACCTGTAGGAATCAGTACCATTGCTACAGCAGTCGGGGAAGATGCAGGAACAATTGAAGAAGTTTATGAACCCTTTTTGATTAAAGAAGGATACATTAAAAGAACCCAACGAGGCAGAGAGGT
>CAYFRV010000140.1:0-7395 GCA_964345495.1 uncultured Bacteroidales bacterium
GTTTTTTCTATCTCGTCGACAGTAATAGGAATTCTTTTTCCTATTACTCTGCAACCGTCATTGGTTACGAGAATATTGTCTTCCAGTCTGACTCCGCCAAAGCCGATATATTCATTTACTTTATCATAGTCAATGAACTGTTCGAATTTTTTCTCGTTTTGCCATTTTTCGATTAGTTCAGGAATAAAATAACATCCGGGTTCGTTAGTGAGGACATTGCCTTCCTGCACTCGTTTCCCAAAGCGTAATCCTGAAAAACCAAAAAGGGTAGAACGTTTGATTTCTTCATCGTAACCGACAAGATTTTCTCCCAGTCCTTCCATGTCATGAACATCCAGGCCCATTGGATGGCCTAAGCCGTGTGGCATAAACATAGCATGTGCGCCGGCCTGAACAGCTTCATCAACATCGCCTTTCATTATGCCAAGATCATTCAATCCCTTAACAATTGTTTTAACCGCCTCAGTATGAACATCGATGTAAGGCACACCTGGTTTTGTCATCTCCCTGGCATTATTGTTGGCTTCTAGTACGATGTTGTAAATATCTTTCTGGCGATCTGTAAATTTACCTCCAACCGGAATGGTGCGTGTAATATCAGAGGCATAGTGCATCGTTGTTTCGGCACCGGCATCGGTGAGCATTAACTTGCCTTCTTCCAGCATGTTTCCGTGATAATGGTTGTGTAATGTTTCCCCGTGTTGGCTGAGAATAACCGGAAAGGAGATCATGCCATCGTGTGTTCGGGTAATTCCCTCAATTACTCCCGAAATTTCTCTTTCATAAACACCGGGCTTACACATTTTCATTGCTGTGACATGCATTTCATAGGCAATGGCTGCAGCCTTTTCCAGTTCTTCAATTTCATATTTATCCTTAATGTTGCGCATCTCTATAATCGCAAGTATAAGTTCTTTTGAAACATAGGCTTCTGTTTCTTTATGGTTAATCCCAAGCAGATCAGCAAACCGGATAATGTTGTCTCCCCGATGAAAAGGAAGCGTATGGATTTTTTGTCCACTGTTTTTTGCTTTCTTCAGAAAATCGGATAATTCACTCGTAGGGAAGCTGTTTTCTACGCCAACATTAGCGGATAATTCTTTCATGCTCGGCTGTGGACCCATCCAGATGATATCATCCAAATCCACATCATCACCGAAAATATATTCCTTGTCATTATCCAGATCGATAATTCCTGCAAGTCCTGGCATGTCCAGGCCAAAATAGTAAAGGAAGGAACTGTCCTGCCGAAACAGGTAGTCGTTACCGGGGTAATTCATTGCCGCTTCTTCGTTTCCAAGAATAACAATAAGGCCGCCATTGACCTTTTGTTTAAGCTTCTTACGTCGTTCTATGTATACATCTTTTTTAAACATAATGATATAGTTTTAGTATTGTTATGATAGCTCTAAAATATAATTATTATAAGAAATTACGTGAATGATTGTTCAAAATTAAATATGTTGTTTTTATTAAGCACCAATTATTAGGTTATTGGCAGGATATAATTAATCAAGATAAGGGGTAAAAACAATTCGTTCAACCCGATTATTTTTCAGCTGAAAAATAAGTACAGCCGATTTATCTTTATTCGTTATTTTGATGACATCACCAACAGAATCTTTAATGTCAAATTGGTTAAGGAGGCTATCTTTTTTCATTTCTGTGGATATACAGCCATATAGAGTGAATGCCGGGCTTGCGGCACTAAATTTTTTAATTAAATCTTTATGTTTTGCGCGGTAAAATTCTATTGTGTCCTTTTTACCATGAAATTTGTAAATAGTATCAACAACAGAAGTATCATGAATGTTGGTCGTTGGTTCTTTGGATTGTTTAAGAATGTCGGTGTATTCTTTCTGAATAGCTTCAATGGTGTAATTTTTTGTTGCCCGATTAGCAAAATCTTCAACGATGTAATAATTAATTCCATTATTGGTAGTGAAAGAAGAGTCATAGTTGAAGCTTTTAGGGTTACAATCAAAATTGGGCACGCTCATTTTTTTTGTTGAACTGCAACCTACAATGAACAGGAAAATAATAAATTTAACAAGTGCTTTCATAATATTATTCTTCGTGGCAAACGAAGGAAAAGTTAAGGCCGGAGAGTTCTTCATAAGTTTGTCCGGTGTCCAAAATATCCTCATCGTCTTCCAGATAATGCCATTCAATCTGCAGTGTATTTCCTTTTTCTGTTACCTTTTTCAATCGTTGCATTATGGAAAGTATTAATCTTGATGAAGCAGAGTCCAGGTATTCAAAATAAAAAATGGCGTATGTTTTATCATTAGGCTGAGTGATATAATGTTCGATTTTTTCCATGACCGGATAATAAAAGCTGCTTGCATATTTCGGAATAGAGCGGCCTTTAAATATAAAATACCCATGGTCAAAATCCATTTCCACCCAAGGCGTTTTGTTTGTTGGGGGATGATAATAAGTGGGTTGTTTTAAACGAATTTCTTCGAGAATGTAAACGGAATTGTCATGTTCACTCATAAACTAGGTTTGCTGGTTAAACATCTACAAAATAAATATTTATAATAAGTTATTTTACACTACATAAAAATAGAAATTTTTTCCTATATATACGAATAATATTTGCGTTTTAATTTTCAACAAATTATAGACATTGTTAACATTTGTCCCGGAGGTTCTTTGGTAAACAGCTAAAAATTGTTAATAAAGTGTCAAAATAAGTCAGTTTGTTCTAAGCGAATATTTTATGGATGAGAATTCTATTGGAATATTGTTCAATTGTCCTATTGTTTAATTGCTGCTGAAATATAAAGTATTGTTCTATTCCCCACTTTTTATATATAATTTTTTATCTTTGAGAGAGATACAAATATTAAATTAATTAATTATGAGAAAAGCATTTGTTTTGATTTTTATTATTCCTTTCCTTGCCTTCGCGTGTGGGCAACAAGAAAAGGAGAAGATTAAAGAGTACTCCATTGAGCAATTTATGGATAATACCAGTGCCTTCGGAAGTTCTTTTTCACCTGATGAAAAGAAAATTCTTTTTACCAGTAATGAATCTGGTGTGTACAACGCTTATGAAATTGGAATTGATGAGGATTCCGCATCACAATTAACAAAAAGGGAAGAAACCACTTATGCTGTGTCTTATTTCCCAAATGATGAGCGATTGTTACTAGCTTCAGACAAGGGAGGCAATGAGTTATACCACATCTATTTAAGAGATG
Organism: uncultured Bacteroidales bacterium; assembly: GCA_964345495.1. GTDB lineage: Bacteria > Bacteroidota > Bacteroidia > Bacteroidales > UBA12077 > JAGXLC01. The sequence continues at coordinate 3,210 of CAYFRV010000140.1, forward strand.
AAGAGGGCAATATTGAAGATCTCACACCTTATGAGGAGGCGCGTTCTTCTTTTTCAGGATGGAGTCGCGACCGGAAAAGTTTCTTCTTTACGTCAAACAAACGCGACAAGCGGTATATGGACTTGTATGAAATGCCGCTGGAGTCTATGCAACCAAAAATGATGTTTAAAAACGAAGAAGGTTATAACATCGGACCAGTTTCAAATGATAAAAGTAAAATAGCTTTAACGAAAACCATTACCAATTCAAAAAATGAAATGTATTTACATGATACAGAAACAGGTAAAACTCGCAAGTTGTCTGATTATGAGGGAGAGGCTACTTTTTCACCTGTAGGCTTCAGCAACGATCAAAAATTTCTTTATTATATCACCAATGCGGACAGTGAATTCAAATACTTAAGCAGAATGAATCTGGAAACAGAAGAAAGTAAAAAAATATTTGAAACAGACTGGGATGTGATGTATGCTTATCATTCATTCAATGAGAAATACCGGGTGATTGGCATAAACCGGGATGCTCAGACAGTGGTGAAAGTTTTTAAAACAAAAACAGGAGAAGAGGTAGAGTTTCCTGAGTTTGAAAATAAAAATATTTCTTCTGTGAATATTTCGGAAAGCGAAGATAAAATGGCTTTTTATGTTTCAAGTTCCAAAACTCCTCAAAATTTGTATGTTTATGATTTTAAAACGGAGGAGTATAATAAACTCACCCAAACCCTAAATCCTGAAATTGATAAAGACGATATGGTTGCCGGAGAAGTTGTTCGTTACTATTCTTTTGACAGTACTAAAATTCCGGCAATTCAGTATAAACCCCATCAAGCATCAGCCTCGAACCCTGTCCCGGCTTTAGTTTATGTGCATGGCGGTCCAGGTGGACAATCACGATTGTCATACAGGGCTTCTGTTCAATATCTTGTTAATCATGGTTATGCTGTTCTTGCTGTAAATAATAGGGGCAGCTCTGGTTATGGCAAAACGTTCTATCACATGGATGACAGAAAACACGGAGATGCTGATTTGAAGGATTGTATCTACGGCAAGCACTATTTAGGACAAAAAGCATGGGCAGACACATCAAAAGTTGGCATTATCGGTGGATCTTACGGTGGTTATATGGTTGTAGCCGCTCTGGCTTTCGAACCATATGTGTTTGACGCCGGGGTAGATATTTTTGGTGTTACAAATTGGTTGAGAACACTCAGGAGTATTCCTTCCTGGTGGGAAAGCCAAAGAAAATCGTTGTATGATGAACTGGGTCATCCCGAAAAAGATTCCACCTATCTCAAAAAGATTTCGCCGCTGTTTCACGCAGAAAATATCCGGAAACCCTTAATGGTGCTCCAGGGGGCAAATGATCCAAGAGTGTTAAAAGCGGAGTCAGATGAAATTGTTGAAAAGGCAAAGGAGAATAATGTTCCTGTGGAATATGTTGTTTTTGATGATGAAGGACATGGTTTCAGAAAGAAAGAAAATGAAATTGAAGCTTATGGTAAAATTCTATCGTTTCTGAACACGCATTTAAAGGAAAATTCTTCTTCAAAATAACATAAAGTATTTTTGATATAGAAATGGCTGCTTACCTTACAGGCAGCCATTTTTCAGTTAATGGTAATTTTTTGAAAAACAAATTTTTGGCTATTATTGTTATCAATGTCAATAAATTATGTAGTTTGTTTTGATTTTTTCCGGGAGAAATGTATTAACTTTAAGTTAGCAAATGAATAATATAGGGATGGAAAAAAGAGTAGGCTTTTTTATATCGGATTCCAAATGGAAAAATTATCACAGATGGGCTTATAATACAGCTAAGTCTCTTTATGTGGAAGGGTATGATGTGTTTGTGATAACCCCCGGAAAGAGCAAACTTTATACTCGATTAAAAGGATATGGATTGAAAGTTATCGAGTATAAGAAAAGTGGAATTATGTTGGTGGATTTTTATCGCTTGTCAGGAATTTGCAAGAAATATAAACTTAATAAACTTGTTATTAATTATCCTGATGATATTAGAGTCTCAGCATTAGTTGCCAGATTTTGCCATCTGGAAAAGTTAGTGTTTCGGCGGGGTACCATCCCTGTAGGATCAAAGAATAGGTTAAATAATTACCTGGCCAAAAATTATATTACCACTGTTATTACTAATTCAAAGGCAAATAAGGAAGCTATACGTAAAAATAAGTATTCCGTTTTCAGGAAAAAGCCTATAGAAGTGGTTTATAATGGTATTCAGAATCAATCCGCCGGGAAAAATAATGGAGAATTTGATTATCACCAGAATGGGGAGTTAATTGTGGGCCTTTCTAACTGTGCAAGTAACAGAGCTTTTTGCCAGAGATTTTTTGAATATCTGAAGGAGGCGGATATTGATAAGGAAAGAATTACCTTTCTTATTTTCCCCGATTGGAGACATAATTCATCTTTTGCCGGTAAGGTAAAACAATTATCTTTGACAGATTCTGTGAGACTTACTGGTCAGGAGTCTCATCTTTCGGAGTTTATGAGCAAAGTAGATGTTTACCTTTCTCCTGTGGTAGAGAACAGTTTTAATTATTCACTTATTTATGCAATGGCTCAGAAAAAACCTGTGATAGGAATTTCAGGTGGCAGTAATTCTGAAATAATTGGAGACCAGGAAAATGGTTTTTTAGTTGAAGGGTATAATTTTGATGAGCTGCTTGAAAAAATTGAAGCTTTAAGAGATAACAAATTGAGAGCATCCATGGGAGAAAATGCGTTGAGAACAGTTAAGGAGACTTTTAATTTCAGGGAATCAGCTCGTAAAATTCAGCGGATATTAGAGACCAACGAATAAACTTTTTCTTTTTAATTAAAATAACGAAATTCATGAATGAAGATATAAGACAGGCTGTAGATGTGCTTAACAAAGGTGGAACTATCTTATATCCCACAGATACCATTTGGGGAATAGGTTGCGATGCTACAAATCCTGAAGCTATTGAGAAGGTTTATAAAATTAAGAAAAGGACACCGGAAAAAAGCATGTTAATCCTTGTAGATTATCCGGCAAGAGTAGAACGTTATGTCGATGAAATGCCTGATGTTGCATGGGATTTGATAGAGGTAGCCGACAAGCCGTTAACCATAATTTATTCCAATGCAGTGAATTTACCCGATAATTTAATTGCGGATGATGGCACAATTGGTATACGTGTTGCAAATGATAAATTTTGCCAGCAGCTGATTACCCGGTTCAAACGTCCAATTGTTTCAACGTCCGCTAATTTCAGTGATCAGCCAAGCCCCGGAAACTTTGGTGAAATAGATCCGGAAATTATACAATCCGTAGATTATGTCGTTAAGTGGCGGCAGAATGAAAAAAAGAAAGCCTCTCCCTCGGGAATCATTAAATTGGGTCCTTTAGGAGAGGTAGAAGTTATAAGAGAATAACTTTTTATTTATTAATCGGCGGAACGAATTTTTCCAGAACCAGACACACTGGAATTGATCTTTGGGTTACCATAGTAATAAACACGGCCACTTCCGGAAACCTTTGCGTTTAATGATTCAGTTATATTCACGATTCCTTTTCCTGAACCTGAAATTTTAATATCTGCTTCTTTAATTTGCAATTCTTCGCTATCGAATTTCCCGGAGCCTGATATGCTTAAAACCAGTGCTTTAGAGGTTTTTGTTCCTGCGATGTTGATTTTTCCGGAACCCGAAATACTTCCTGCAATGTCTGAAGCTTCTAATTCCATAATATTGATATTTCCGCTTCCGGACACCTGAAATTTGATTTTTTCAGCTTTGATTTTTGTCTTTGAATTTATTTTAGCTGAACCGGCAATGCTTATTTTTTCAATATTTTTGGTGGTAATGTAGATTTTGATTTCATCATTCCAGCCAAAATTAAATGTTTTATTGGACTTAATGATTAATTCATCTCCGCGTACTTTAGTTTTCGTATTCTCAAGAATGTCTTCGTTGCCTTCTAAAACTACTTTACATTCATTTCCCTGGCGTAATTCTACATCAGCCGCTATCGAAATGGATATTTCTGAAAAATCAGCAACTTTACGTTCTTCTTTTTTATCCTCACCTGAAAAACTGACTAGTGTCATGAACAGGAAAAGCAATGATAATGTTGATAATTTTGTTTTCATAGTGAATATGTTTTAATTTATCATTAAATACGAAAACAATTTATCTTTGCTGCATAT
>CAYFRV010000141.1:0-7381 GCA_964345495.1 uncultured Bacteroidales bacterium
CTTTTTGGTAAACTTTCCAATATTATTGACGAAAAACAATAAGTATGCATTTAAACAGTTTTTTCAGAATATAGATTTGTTACCTTTGTGTGATTTTTAAAAAAAGCGATAAATGTTTAGCAACAAATTAAAGGATACAACGAAAGATTTATTCTCAATCATAACAGACAAGGCACAGGAACTAAATGCTATTAACCTTGTACAACAACAGTTCAGTGATTGCCCAAAGGAATTAATTGATTTGGCGCATAAATATATTGCAGAATCGCACAATCATTATGCACCGCCTTATGGGGTTTATGAACTCAGAGAACAAATAGCTGCTAAGGTAAAAAACGATTACAACCAGGAGCTCGATCCTTTCAGGGAAATAACCATAACGGCAGGAGCAAACCAGGCCGTTTACACAGCGATCAGCTCAATTATTTCAGAGGAAGATGAAGTCATCGTTTTTGAACCTGCATATAAAAGCTATGTCCCATCTATTCAGAATGTCGGGGGCAGGCCTGTTTACGTTCCGCTAAAAATGCCGGATTACCACATCGACTGGAAAGAAGTGCAAAAGGTGATTAACCCACGCACGAAAATGATCATCATTAATTCACCACACAACCCGACCGGCACAATTTTATCCAAAGAAGACCTTCAGCAACTGAAGAAAATCGTCAATGGCACCAACATCAGAATCTTAAGCGACGAGGTTTTTGAACATTTTATATTTGGAAATAACCAACACCAAAGCATTTTGCAGATTCCGGAGTTATATAACCGAAGCATTGTGGTTTCATCATTTGGCAAGCTTTTTAATATTCCGGGATGGAAAATCGGCTATTGCATCGCTCCCGAAAAAATAACAACCAAAATTCAGCAGACACATACTTTTCAGATCAATTCGGTAAATACACCGCTGCAATACGCAATAGCAGAATTCATAAAGAAGGGAGATGTCAATGTAGAACGTATCAGGCAAAAGTATGAAGCCAAACGCGAATTGGTTCAGGATGCATTAGGCAAAACTGACTTCAAAATTATTCCAACAAAAGGCACCTATTTTCAATTGCTTCAATACGACAAAATCAGCTCGATGAAAGATACTGAATTCGTTACAGACCTTATAAACAAAGGTGTCGCATTGTTCCCCCTTTCATTCTACTATCACGACTTTGTTGACAAGAAGGTGGTTGGATTAAATTTTGCTCATCCCGATGAACATTTGAAATTCGGACTTGATAAACTCATTAAACAATTTCAACAATAAGAATTGAATAAATTTGTTTCTTTGAATAAAAGAAAATACAAAATATGCAGCTAATAAACTCCCTTATCAACTGGCTTAATGTGAAACGAATATATCAGATTGAGCTCTTTAAGAAATATCCTTTTGACGTTCAGAGAGAACAGTTATTTAAGCTAATTAATCAGGCAGAAGAAACGGAATGGGGGAAAAAACACAATTTCAAAAACATTGAAAGCATCAGGCAATTCCAGGAGACAGTTCCCCTGCAAAGGTATGAGGATGTAAAATCCTATGTAGACCGGCTGCTAAAAGGAGAAAAAAACATTCTTTGGCCAGGTACTCCAAAGTGGTTTGCTAAATCTTCCGGCACAACCAGCGATAAAAGCAAATTCATCCCGGTTAGCAAAGAAGCACTTGAAAACTGCCATTTCCGCGGAGGAAAGGACACCCTTGCTCTGTATTTTTCAAATTATCCGAATTCAAATATGTTTTCCGGCAAAGGGCTTGTATTAGGAGGAAGCCAGCAAATTAATAAGATTAACAACAAATCTTTTTTTGGAGATCTCTCGGCTATTCTGATCGACAACATGCCTTTCTGGACCTTTTTTGTGCGCGCCCCAAACCAGGATATTGCTTTGATTGCTGAGTGGGAGGAAAAACTTGAAAAAATATCAGAAAACACCATCAATGAAAACATCACTAACATGAATGGTGTGCCTTCCTGGATTATGGTTTTACTAAAACATATTCTTGATAAAACAGGCAAAGACAACATACTGGAAGTTTGGCCGAACATGGAACTGTTTATTCATGGTGGCGTAAGTTTTGCCCCTTACAAGGATCAGTTTGAAAAACTTTTCCCGTCAAAAGACATGCGCTACATGGAAGTCTATAATGCCTCGGAGGGTTTCTTCGCCATACAGGATTCTCCTTTCACCAAGGACATGCTTCTCATGCTTGACTATGGAGTGTTTTATGAATTTATACCTTTTGAAGACCTTGAAGAAGAAAATCCAAGGGCTTATACCATCGAAGAGGTAGATACTGAACAAAACTACGCAATGGTTATTTCCACAAACGGAGGACTGTGGCGATACATGATTGGCGACACAATTCAGTTTACAAGCCTTTATCCGCATCGAATAAAAATTTCAGGGAGAACAAAACATTTCATAAATGCTTTTGGAGAAGAAGTCATTATTGACAATGCAGAAAAAGCACTAAAAAGCGCCTGCAAAAAAACCGGAGCCATGGTAAAAGAATATACAGCTGCGCCTGTTTTTATGGGAACAGAAACAAAAGGAAAACACGAGTGGCTAATTGAATTTGATAAGGAGCCTTCTGATCTCGAATACTTTTCCACAGTGCTGGATAATGCTCTGCAATCATTAAATTCAGATTATGAAGCCAAAAGGTATAAAAACATTACACTTGACCCGCTGATTATCAGAAAAGCCAAACCCGGGCTGTTTTATTCATGGATGAAAAAAAGAGGCAAACTCGGCGGACAGAATAAAGTTCCCCGCCTGGTAAACAACAGAAAATATATAGATGATCTTTTACAACTCAATAAGGAATTATAAGCTGAAATGGCTCCTTGTAACTTTCTGCTTTACACTGATTTCATTCACCGGTTTTTCAGAATCAGAAACAGAAAGCACCCTTATTGACTCCCTGCAAATCGAAGGAAGTCAATTTAAGGTGGATATTCTGGGAAATATTTACTGGACAGAAGGTAATACATTGAAAAAATATGCTACAGAAAGCCGTTCGGTCATTGAATACACGAACACTTTCCTGGGAAAAATCACAAAATATGATGTGAGCAATCCGCTAAAAATCTTAATATATTACAGCACTCAGAACAAAATTCTTTACCTCGACCAAAACCTTGCTCCCATTATCTCTCCTTTATCGCTAGACCAAACAAACATTCCTGAAGTTGATGCAATATGTACATCACACCGGGGTGGTTTTTGGATACTGAATCCAATAAATCAAAGAATTGAACATTATAATCAAAACGTAAGCACAACAATTGAATCCGTTACTTATCCTGAATTATTTAAAAAAGACCATGGAAAAATCCAATTAATAGAAAAGAACAACATGCTCTATTGTTTTATTCAGAATTGCTGTCTATGGACATTTGACCTTTATGGTAACTTTATAAGAAAGCATCCTTTAAAAAATGTTGATAACATTCAAATTATCAATGAAAATATTTTTTATTTTTACAAAAACGCACTAAACAAATACAATATCAACTCTTTAGAAAAGGAGACAGTGTCAATTCCCATGAAAAGGGATAAGTGGAGGAGTGTCAGGACAGCAGAAAACGGTTTGATTTACGCATTAAAATCGCAAACAATATACATCTATAAATAAAAAAAGTGCTACGTGAAACCCAAAGCAAAAAAAGAGAAAAAACTCAAAAGGATCCATCAGAAATCCATCCTGTTCAACAAAAGAGAAATGAATGCAATAGACAACTATTGTAAAAAGTACAAAATAAAAAACCGTTCAAAATTCATGAGAGAGGCCATTATTTCAACGATCCTTAAAAAACTTGAGGATGATTACCCCTCACTATTTGAAGACCAACCGGGCTTATTCTCTCAAACTAAAAACAAGTATTAAAATCTAAATTCTTTTACCTTATGCATATAGCAATAGCAGGAAACATTGGTTCAGGAAAAACCACGCTGGCAAAACTTCTGGCGAAACATTACGGCTGGGAAGCACATTACGAAAATGTGGATGAAAATCCTTATCTCAATGATTTCTATGAAGATATGCAGAGATGGTCTTTCAACCTTCAGATATACTTTCTGAATAGCAGGTTTAATCAGATTGTAAACATAAAAAAGTCTGATAAAACGGTTATTCAGGATCGAACCATTTATGAAGATGCTTACATTTTTGCACCAAACCTACATTCCATGGGTTTAATGTCAACACGCGATTTCGAAAATTACTTTACACTATTCAACCTGATGACTTCCCTGGTAGATCCACCGGAACTGCTTATCTATCTGAAAGCTTCTGTCCCGACCCTGGTTAACCAAATTCAAAAACGAGGCAGGGAATACGAAAACAACATTCGCCTGGATTACCTGAAAAAACTAAACGAACGTTATGAATCATGGATACAGGCTTATAACCTGGGGAAACTAGTTGTTGTGGATGTAGATAATACAAATTTCATAGAAAAAAAAGAAGACCTTAGAAAAGTCATTGACAAGATTGACGCTGAAATCCACGGGCTATTTTAAAGGAAAATTTATCAAAGCAAGCGGTATCTGATACAGCATAAAGAACAAAATGTCTTTTCCTGAAATAAGTCTACAGGTTTAACTATAATTTACATCCCCTTTTTTGGATAATTATGGAGACAGAGCGTCTCCCTACAAAAGCCAAAAGCAAAAAGCCAAGAGCAAAAGGCTAAAAGTAAAAAACAAACCATTTTCAGGCTTCGCTTACAACCTTTTTCATTTTTCATTCGTCTAAATTAAAAGAAGTTAAATAAACCTGACTATGAATAAATTTCTTATAATATTTATCTTTCCATTGATATCCGCTGTCTTATTCAAGGGATGTGATGTAAATGAACTGGATGAACCAACAAAAGTTCAGTTACAAATAAGCATGGGAGAATTTGAGGACTCAGAAGGACCCGAAGAAAAGGGACTTAAGCGAGGAAAACCTATGCAAATAAATGGCGGAAGAATCACCATTGAAAGCATTGAGTTTGACGGTTCCAGGGAAAACGCCAAAGGATATTATTTTTCAAGAAGTTTTGAAAATGGATTAGTTGGTAATCTTAGCACAAATGAGCTCAACACAGAAGTATCCTTTGATGTCCCCCAGGGGGTATATAATCCGGCCGAAATTACTTTAAATCTTAAGCCTGTAGATTCATCCCACAGCATTATTTTGCATGGTAAATATAACACGCCGGCTTTTGAAGAAACACACCTTGAATTTGCATTTTTTAACAGCAAGGAATTAATAACTACCAAAATCCAAAATGCAGCCGGAAACAAAAAGGTACTCTTCAAAAAAGGAAAAACCAAAACGCTTGACATACAAATAAATTTGAATCAACTATTTAGAAATGATATTTTCAATCCAAATAGATTAGAAGAAGCAACAGTTATCCAGGTAGGAGATAAACGAAAAATAATTATTTCGCCTGACCATAACGAAGAGCTGTATGATAAATTAGTGGGCAGAATAGATAAATCAATTCAAGCAGTACTGAAATAAGATCTTAAAATAACCAGGGGTATTAGATGGAAACCAGAGATCTTTACAGTGACCTGGAACTTGTAGAGGGATGTAAGGCAAATAAACGAAAGTACCAGGAATTACTGTATAGAAAATATGCAAAGAAGATGTATGGTGTATGCTTAAGCTATGCCGGGGATCGTGCGATGGCACAAGACATCCTGCAGGACGGCTTTATAAAAGTGTTCAAAAACATCTCTTCTTTCAAAGGTGAAGGAAGTTTGGAAGGCTGGATAAGAAAAATCGTTACAAATACTGCGTTAGACTATCTGAGAAAAAAATCAAAAGGCTATGAGTTCATTGACGACAATAAAGATGTTGAAGAAGAAAAAACGGACAAAACCATCCTTGAGAAGATCAATTTTGATGCACTCATAAAGATGATTTCTCAGCTACCGGAAGGAGCAAGAATGGTTTTCAACCTTTACGTTTTGGAAGGCTATACGCATAAAGAAATAGCAGAACAACTAAACATTACAGCAGGCACATCTAAATCGCAATACAAAAGAGCACGGGCGATGCTTCAGAACTGGTTAAAAGATGCGATCTAAAATGGAAAATAAAGACAAATTTACAGAGTGGTATAAGCAGCAAATTGAAAGCAATCCGTATGATCCGCCGGAAAGTGTATGGAATAATATCCATAATGAACTGGATGTGGACAACGTATGGCAGCGTATTTCTTCACACCTTCAAAAAGAACAAAGAAGGGAACTTATCCCTTATCTTGCTGCTGCTTCCGCTATTCTTTTATTCTTCCTGTTTTATCCATTTCAAAATAAGCAATCCTATAACCTTGCAGAAAATGAAATAAGCAGGAACCTTCCAAAAATAACAGTACCTTCGGAACAAGGGAAAACTAAATCTTTGTATACAGAAGAAGACGCCCGGACACCCGAAGAGTTTGCTTCCTCTGCCTTCAACACACTCAATACTGAAGATTATTTTTCTATGGCTGTGAATCGAGAAGAAAGTCAGGGAATTGAGCGAACAACAACGTCAAATAAATTCACAAAACTAAATAAGCGTTCATCCGGGTTAACTGAAGTTCAATACAAACCGATACTTGCCTCACATCAGCCAAACAATCCGGAGAAGAAAGAAGCTCAGCAAGAAGAGGAAAAATATAAACCACAATTCTATGCTGGTGTATCCGGAGAATTAGGAAAATCATGGTTATTAAGCAACAAAACAATTTACAGCATGACCAGTTCACCTTTTAGCTCTGCAAATCCATCTGACGAAAGCGTTTTTGGTTTCAATGGAGGTGTAAAACTCAGTGAAAGATGGGCTTTTGAATTGGGCGCTTCATTTAATGGAAACAAGGGTCAGATTTACAAAGAATATACCGATGGCCAATTGGTTACCAATCAAATAAGCTTAAACTATTCCTCCCTGAATATAAAAGGAAGATATAAATTTATCTCAAAAAGCAGTAACTTACCAGTTTCGCACAATTTAGTTTTTGGGACCTATCTGGGCTACCTTAGTAATGCTGACCAAAAAATTGAATCCATATCAAATAACATTAAGTCAGATTACAAAAATTATGATCTTGGATTGATACTTGGATACGAAATTGATGCTCATATACTTCCAAACTACACCTTATCTACCGGAGTTCAAATTGACCCGGGACTCATAAACATCTATAAGGGAAACGAAGAGCTTCCCGCTAGCTTCAACAGAACCTACAACGCCTCTATCGGTATTAACATTTCCGTTAAAAGATACTTTTAAGCAGGTAAATTCAGAAATATTTTTTTGATCTGGACTGAAGCCGCCTGGCGGGTTGGAACCGCCTGGCAACTAGGATCGGGTGTTTAATTACAACGCCGGCGCGAGCTTGTAGCT
>CAYFRV010000142.1:0-7280 GCA_964345495.1 uncultured Bacteroidales bacterium
TGACTGGCTCTGGTGCTGTAAGATTGTAGGCTCCCTCCGAATCTTCCTTTTCCAGTAAATAAATGATGGCATTAACTTCATCGTCAATATGAATCCATGAAAGCCACTGTTTACCGCTTCCAATATGGCCCCCGACCCACCATTTAAAGGGAATCATCATTTTAGGCAGCATTCCTCCTTTTTTGCCTAATACGATACCTGTCCGCAGGAAGATTTTTCGCGTTTTATCAGCTTTTACATTTCTTATTGTATCTTCCCAATGTTTGGTAACCATCGGTAAAAAGCCTTCTCCGGCAGGAGAATCTTCAGTGAATTCTTCGTTTTCACTAAAACCGTAGAAGCCTATAGCCGAGGCCTGTAATAAAATATATGGTTTGTCATGGCTTTTTTGAATAGAATGAGAAAGCGATTTGCCAATGTTCACCCGGCTTGATAGTATTTTTCGTTTTTGAAGTGCCGTCCATTTTTTGGCGGCAATATTTTCACCTGCCAGGTTAATCACTGCATGAACTTTATGTGCGTGTTCCTGCAGAAGCATAAATTCATCCGTTTTCCACTGTATAACATGCACCCTGTCTCCAAAGCGTGTGCGGGCTTTTCTCTCATTTCTGGTGAAAATGGTGACCTCGTGCTCTCTTTCGAGAAGTTTTTCTACAAGTTGAGTCCCGATAAATCCGGTTCCACCGACGACAAGTACCTTCATAATGTATTATTCGTTTTTTAATGTTGTTTTAAATTCTTTTAAAGCTCTTTCCCTTGCAAATCTATGTTCTACAATTGGTTTCGGGTATTTGTTGCTTTTATATTCCGGCACCCATTTTTGGATATAGGCATGTTCCGGATCGAAACGTTTTGTTTGCAATTCCGGATTAAATATACGAAAATATGGGGCTGCATCACAACCCGAGCCGGCTGCCCATTGCCATCCTCCGTTATTTGATGCCAGTTCGTAATCCAGAAGTTTTTCCGCAAAATAAGCTTCTCCCCATCTCCAGTCCGTTAATAGATGTTTCGTTAAAAACGAGGCGGTGATCATTCTTACACGATTGTGCATGTACCCGGTTTCATTCAGTTCGCGCATGCCTGCATCCACAATCGGGTATCCTGTTTGTCCCCGGCACCATTGGTTAAATTCCTGCTCGTCATTCCGCCAGTTAATCATGTCATATTTTTGTTTGAAAGAATGATCAACTACTTTGGGAAAATGCCATAAAATCATCATATAAAATTCCCTCCAGATGAGTTCATCTAACCACACCTGGCTCAATTCATGTGCTTTTTTAACAGCATTCCTGATGCTTATTGTGCCAAAGCGAAAATGGATGCCCAATCTCGTAGTGCCATCTAGGTAAGGATAATCGCGATTTTGGTCGTAGTTTTTTATTATTTCCTCTTTGATTGTGGGCGGTGGAATATTATAATCTGTTTTTTGGAAACCGATGTCCTGAAAACCAGGCAGCGAAAATGGTTTTAACTGAAGACAATTTTTTAGTAGCGGTTCTGTCTGGTAGTTTTTAATTGAAAGGGTTGAAAATGCTTCCTTCCACTTTCTTTTGTAAGGAGTGAAAACCGTATAGGGTTTTCCGTCTTTTTTTAAAACATCGTTTTCTTCAAAAATAACCTGATCTTTAAACGAATGCACGGCTATTCCGTGTGTTTTGAATAGCTCTGCAACTTTATAGTCTCTTTCCTGTGCATAAGGTTCATAATCCTTATTAAAATAAAGGCTTGTCACATCATATTTTTCGAGTAATATTCTGAATTGTTCAATGGGGTTGCCGTGAAGTGTCAGCAGGGATGAATCATGTTGTTCCAGCTGTTCCTTTAATGACTGAAGTTGATTGTGGATAAACTCAACCCTTCCGTCTTTTGGCGATGCTAACCTACTGAGTATCTCCGTGTCAAATATAAAAACAGGTAAAACAGGGGTTTTACTTTTTAAGGCATAAAATAAGGCAGTGTTGTCTTTAATTCTAAGGTCTCTTCTAAACCAGAAAAGCGTGATTTTCTTCATATATATTTTCAGCTAAATTTAAATTTTGTTTAAATATAATCAATATTTTTTGTTCATTTAGTAGCTTTGCATTTTTTGATATAATGCTTTCAGGTGTTTTTATAACGTGTATTTGCTAATTAGCTTAGTGTTCTTGTAAAATAACCATTGCATGTAGTGTCTAAAAAAAACACCTGCTTTTTAAACAAATGAAATTAAATATTGTTAAATCTTGGACGGAATCGATTTTCCGCTACAATTATAGAGTTATGTAAATACTAATAAAACCAAATTATGACTCGCTACTCAATCAGGGAACTGGAAAAATTAACAGGCATAAAAGCCCATACTATCAGAATTTGGGAAAAACGGTATAGAATAATAAAGCCTGAAAGGACAAATACCAATATACGGTATTATTGCGATGAAGACTTGAAGAAACTTCTCAATATAGCTATTTTGAATCGGCAGGGGTATAGAATATCTGATATAGCAAAGATGAGCAATAGTGAAATTTCCGAGAAAGTTATGAATTTCACTTATAGCTCTAATGATGTGGAAAGTCAGATTGAAAAAATGGTTATTGCAATGGTGGATTTGGATGAAGCCACATTTGATAAAATAATTTCTAATGCAATAATGCATGATGGTTTTGAGCAGGCGATCATTAAACTAATTTTTCCCTTTTTTGAAAAAATAGGGGTGTTGTGGCAAACAGGTTCAATTAATCCTGCACAGGAACATTTTGTTTCCAATCTTTTCCGCCAGAAGATTATGGTGGCAATAGATAACTTAATGATCCCCGATAAGAAGAATGCAAAGAAATTTATTTTGTTTTTGCCCGAAAATGAATTTCACGAACTTGGTTTGTTGTTTTATAACTATTTGATTAAGAAGTCAGGTCAAAGTGTTATTTACCTTGGTAGTTCAGTTCCCCTGGAGGATTTGTACAAAACTGCAGAAGTTATTCAACCGGATTATATGTTTACTGCTATTACTACATCCATAAAAGGAATGGAACTTAATACATATATTCAGGAATTATCCAAAAATTTTCCTCAACAAAAAATATTTATAACCGGGCTCCAGGTTCGCGAAAAAGGAGATGTTTTTTTACCCTCGAACATTGAACAAGTGCCTTCCCCTTTGAAATTCAGTGAGAAACTACAGCAGCTTTGATTGTTTTGATTACTTTCAAAATAACTCAATCTCTAGTCCGTTTAAAATCAATATTCTATATAGGCTTTTCTAAATAATATGAGCTGTTAAACAGCTTTATTTTTATTTCATTATTAAAGATCTTTTTATCTTATTTATCTGGTTTTTATTAGTTTAAAATTTGTTTAACTTTTTTAAGTCTACGAGCTTTTAATTTTAAACAGGGTTGAAACGGGGGGTTTATTTATAATGGAAACTAATTTAAATTAATTCACTATTGATATTCAGTGTTTTAAAATACTACTTTTATTTAGAAATAGTTAGATATTTGCATAAATTTTTTAAAATTTATTTGGTATTATGTTTAATTTGTTTGTATATTTGTTTAAACAAAACGATAACAATTAAACACAATAAACTATGACAGGATTAGAATTTAACAACCAATTAATAAACTTAGAAAGCAAACTTGAAAGATTTGCTATGAGTTTGACTTCAGATAGTGAAGAGGCAAAAGACCTGTTGCAGGAAACTTATTACAAGGCACTTGCAAACCGTGATAAATTTATTGGATATTCAAATCTTAAAGCATGGACATTTACTATTATGAAGAATACGTTCATTAATAATTACAGGAAAAAACAAAAGGAAAATACCCATAATGATCATACGGAGAATGATTATTTTCTTAATCAATCACAAGACAAAGCTCCGGTAAAACCTGACAGCGAGTATTCGATAATAGAGATCAACAAGAAAATTGAAGAGTTGCCGGATGAGTTTAAAGTTCCGTTTAAAATGTTTCTGTCAGGGTTTAAATATAAAGAAATAGCGGAACAACTTGAGCTTAAGATTGGTACGGTTAAAAGCCGCATTTTCTTCACAAGGAAGAAATTATCGGAAAAGTTAGAAGCATACGAATAAGATTTTTTCAGGGTTATATCCGTTTAGGGGCCTTCCATGTTAAATGGTTGGCCCTTAATTTTTTTTGTTTGCCACGAGATGTTTTTTTCCTGACTGTGACACCAAAAAATTGTATTATTTTTGTACAAATTTTTAAGGGAAAGAGGTATGGAGCATAAGGCCGGTTTTGTCAATATAATAGGAAATCCAAACGTTGGTAAGTCTACCTTAATGAATACATTGGTCGGGGAGAAATTGTCTATCATCACATCGAAGGCACAAACCACCCGGCATCGAATTATGGGAATTGTGAGCGGAGAGAATTTTCAGGTTGTTTATTCCGATACACCGGGAATAATAGAACCACATTATAAGCTGCATCAGAAGATGTTGCGGTTTATTGATTCTGCACTGGAGGATGCGGATGTCATTTTGTATGTCACAGATATGAAGGAGAAATCTGACAAACATGAGGCATATATTGAAAAACTCAAAAATACTGACGTACCTGTTATTTTAATCGTGAATAAGATTGATATTTCACGGGATCAGGAAGTTGAAGAAGTGATGGAGCGATGGAAGAGCTTGTTGCCAAAGGCGGATATAATGCCGGCTTCAGCATTGAAAGGACATAACCTTATTGCCGTATTTGACAGAATTCTTGAGTTGCTCCCCGAAAATCCCCCATATTACTCAAAAGATACTTTGACAGATAAACCCGAAAAGTTTTTTGTCTCCGAAATTGTACGTGAAAAGATTTTTAAGCATTACAGAAAGGAAATTCCGTATTCTACTGAGGTTCAAGTTGAAGAGTTTAAGGATGAAGAAAATATTTTACGCATCAGGGCTGTAATTTTCGTACTTAGAAAAAGCCAGAAAGGCATTCTAATTGGTGATAAAGGGAAGGCGCTTAAAAAGGTTGGGATGCACGCGCGTGAGGATTTGGAAGCAATTTATGAGAAAAAGGTTTATCTTGAATTGTTTGTTAAAATACAGAAAGACTGGAGAGATAAAGAAGGTTTTTTAAGATCATCCGGATACACTGAAAAATAAAGCAACACTGAAAATATTATTCTATCTTTCAGTTTCGCCGGATGGTAATTAGCTAAAATAGATATACAATTGATAAAATAAACTGTTTTGAAAGAACTTGAAAAAAAGACGTACATTTTTTCTGTTGAAGCTATTGGCTGGGCCAAAAGCATGGAAAAAGCGAATGATCACACCAATGAAGCGGTGAGTTTTAAATTGACCGCTGCTAATGCGTATAAGTTTTTCTCTAATGCTGTTATTGCTGAAGAAAATAAGGCTTTTGCGGATAATCTCAGGGATTCATTGAATGCTACAAAGGAAGCCAGAAAATTACTTGAGGGCATTTCTACAGAAAATGAGGAACTAGCGAAGCAACAAAAGGCACTTTATGACAAAAGTGGCGAAATTATTGACGAGCTGGAAGAAATAATAAAAAAAATCATTTATTAACTATGGCAAAGGATACAGTGGCTATTGTCGGAAGGCCTAATGTAGGAAAGTCAACACTATTCAACCGGTTTACCGAATCCAGGAAAGCTATAGTGGATGAGGTTAGCGGGGTTACCAGAGACCGGCATTATGGAGAAGTTGAGTGGGAAGGCAAAACCTTTAAGGTGATTGATACAGGCGGGTATGTCAAAAATTCCGAAGATGTTTTTGAAAAGGAAATCCGCAAGCAAGTGGAAATAGCCATTAATGAAGCTGCTGTGGTGCTGTTTCTTGTGGATGTTGCCAGTGGTGTTACAGATTTGGATGAAGTGGTTGCCGAAATGCTACGCAGTTCTGATAAAAAAGTACTATTGGTAGTGAATAAGGTGGATAACATTCAGCGAAGGTACGATGCTTCAGAGTTTTATTCACTTGGCCTTGGAGAAGTTTATACAGTATCTTCGATGCACGGATCGGGTACCGGAGATCTTTTGGATGAAGTCTGTAATAGTCTGGATTTTCCAAAGCAGGAGGAAGAGAGTGAAATTCCCAGGTACGCGGTTGTTGGCAGGCCTAATGTTGGCAAATCTTCACTTATTAATAGCCTTATTGGAGAAGAACGCAATATAGTTACCCCTGTTTCAGGAACTACCAGGGATTCAATTTATACACGTTATACCAAATATGGACATGATTTCTTTTTAGTGGATACTGCGGGTCTCCGAAAAAAGGGAAAAGTGCATGATGACCTGGAATTCTATTCTGTAATGCGTGCTATAAGAACAGTGGAAAAAGCTGATGTTTGTCTTTTAATGCTTGATGCAACACGTCAGATTGAGGGACAGGATGTAAATATTTTGAAATTGATAATTAAAAATCAGCGTGGCGTTGTGTTGCTGGTGAATAAATGGGACTTAATTGAGAAGGATACACAAACGACAAAAAGGTTTAAAGAAGAAATAAAGCGTAAAATTGCTCCGTTTCAGGATATACCTATTATATTTACTTCTGCGCTTTATAAACAGCGAATTCATAAGGTGTTAGAAGTGGCGGAAAAAGTATATCAGAACAGACGCAGGAGAATTTCTACTCCAAAGCTGAATAAAGTGATCCAGGATGCTGTAGATCAGTATCGTCCACCAGCTGTGCACGGTAGATATATTAAAATTAAGTATGTAACGCAATTGCATACTTTTGCACCTTCTTTTGCATTTTTTTGCAATTATCCGCAATATATCAAACCACCATACAAACGATATCTGGAAAATGTGTTAAGGAAAAAATTTGATTTCCAGGGTGTTCCGATAAGAATATACTTCAGGAAAAAGTAATTTGAAAATTTATATGAATCATAATAGAGGGAAGCTATTCCCCGATTTAAATAACCCTCTTTAAGTAATAGATAAAATGACAAAAGAAGAAAAATCTCAACTCCGGGAAAAACTAGAGCAGGAGAAAACCAAAGTTGAAAAACGCATTGCTTCATTGAAAGACCTTACAAAGTCAGTTGAACCCGATAATGCCATTGGGCGGGTGAGCCGAATGGATGCAATAAACAACAAAAGCGTAAATGATGCAGCCTTACGTACGGCTCAAAATAAGCTTCAAAGTATTGAAAATGCACTAAAGAAAATTGACGATGAAGATTTCGGCCATTGTAAGCGTTGCGGAAAACCCATACAAATGGGCAGACTGGTGATTATGCCTGAAAGCACCAAATGCGTGAAATGCGCTCAGCTATAACCAAAAATCACGAATATTGAAT
>CAYFRV010000143.1:0-7208 GCA_964345495.1 uncultured Bacteroidales bacterium
ACTTCTATTCATTTTACCTTTTCAACTTTGTTGGCCTGATCATGTTTTCAGGTTTCATTAGTTCATCTAGTTTTTCTTTTGAGAGGTATCCTTTTTCAATAACAAGGTTGTAAACACTTTCCCCTGTTTCTAAGGCTTCTTTGGCTACTTCTGAGCTTTTTTCATATCCCAGTACCGGGTTAAGTGCCGTTACAAGGCCGATACTGTTCCCTACCATGTTTTTACAATGTTCTACATTAGCCGTTATACCATCAATGCATCTGTATTTAAATGTTTTCATTCCGTTATTCAGCATTGCAATAGATTCAAAAATGCTTTGAACGATAACAGGTTCCATTACATTCAATTCTAACTGCCCGGCTTCAGCTGCCATTGTAACTGTGTGATCATTTCCAATAACCTTGTAGGCGATTTGGTTAACTACTTCAGGAATTACCGGGTTAACTTTACCTGGCATAATAGAAGACCCCGGTTGCATAGGAGGGAGATTGATCTCATTTAATCCGGTTCTTGGCCCGGAAGACAACAAACGAAGATCATTTGATATCTTGGAAAGCTTGATAGCAAGCCGTTTAAGTGCTGAAGAATACATCACAAATGAACCTGTATCCTGAGTAGCTTCAACAAGATTTTTAGCGAGTTTAACTTTCAGACCGGAATCTTTACGCAAATGCTTGATTACTTTCTCAGAATATTCCGGATCTGCGTTGATGCCTGTGCCGATTGCCGTGGCCCCCATGTTTACTTCGAGAAACAAGTCTGCATTTTGTTGAAGTCGCTCTATTTCTTCTTCCAGGGTAACAGCATAAGACTCAAATTCCTGCCCAAGTGTCATAGGGACAGCGTCTTGAAGCTGAGTTCTGCCCATTTTAATAACCTCTTTGAATTCATCTCCTTTTTGTTCAAAAGCAGACTTTAGCTGAGTTAATGTTTGAATTAGCTTTTGGTTGCTTTTGTAAAGAGCAATTTTTACCGCGGTAGGGTATGCGTCGTTGGTTGACTGCGATAAATTTACATGGTTGTTCGGATGGCAATGTTCATATTTTCCGCGTTTATAGCCCATGATTTCTAATGCCCTGTTAGCAATTACTTCATTGGCATTCATGTTGGTAGATGTACCAGCTCCTCCCTGAATCATATCTACTATAAAATGAAGGTGGTATTTGCCGTTCATTATTTCATTACATGCTCTAACTATAGCATCTGTCACTGATTTTTTTATCAACCCAAGGTCAAAATTCGCTTTTGCGGCGGCCATTTTTACAGTACCCAGGGAACGAATTATTTCAGGGTAAAAGTTTAGTGTCACTCCGCTGATGTTAAAGTTTTCGGAGGCTCTTAATGTTTGCACACCATAAAGGAATTCGTTTGGCACATCCCGGTCACCCAAGAGATCATGTTCTGTTCTTGTTTGCCCCGAAACATACTGAGCTGCTACATTAAGCATTCTGTTATTTGCATGGCGCATCCTCCGTGATATAACTTTTGCTATATTTGAAAAAATCTTAACCGCCGATTTAGGATTATTATCAAAATAATCGCGGGTTATAGAAAAAACCGTGGTGTTATTCAATGCTCTTGCTGAAGTAGAATGAGGAGAATCATCTGCCCATGAACCTTCTCCCAGAAAATCACCGCTTTTGAAGTATGAAAGTTTTGTTTCTGAGCCAAAGTTCGGAGTTTTGAATAATTCTACATCTCCCTTGTATATGATAAAGATATCTTTTCGCGGTCCATTTTCTTCAAATAAAAGCTCGCCCTTTTGAAAGTTTTTTTCTTTGAGTGAATCAACAAGGATATTTAGCTCTTCCTCGTTATATCCATTAAATAATTCAATGTTTTTGATGAATTCGTATATAGCCTCTCTTTTCATAATAGTTGTTTTTGAGTATAACAGTTATAAAATTTTTATGTTGTCTTTTCGGAATATCGTACTAATTATAAGTATTCCTTTGACAAAAATAATAAAAAGAAAAAGGGAAATGTTTAATTAAAAACATTTCCCCATTAGTCAAACCTAAACCATTTAAATTAGAGAACCTAAAGATTGACTAAAGCATTTACTGAGGGTTTAATATCTTCAGTAATAATATTTTTCTTGAAAAAATGAATTACTTCCTTGATTGGTAAAGCATATCCCAATCTTGTGTTTGTAGTATTATAAATTTCGCGGGCTATATACTTTATTTGATTCTGACTTGCAATTAATACCTGTATAGGGTCGATATCATCTATATTATGTCTTCCCTGGTATTTCTTTAGTATGTTCAGGTTGTTATTTATTAAATTTTCCAGGTTTTTATGTGCTTCTGTGATCTCTGTTAGTCGATAACCAACCACACCAACAACTTTTCCGGTTTCAGCATTAATCAGTGGGCTACCGGCATACCCTTGTTTTACGGTAGCGTCAAACTGAATGTATCTTTCGCCTTTATTCTGATAAATTGAAGATATTATACCCGGGTTCATACTTAGGTTTTTTTGAGATTTTTCATAACCTAAGGAAACAATAGAATCTCCAATCCCAAATTCTCCTTTATCATCCAACACTAAAGATGGAATATTGCTAAACTCTTCAAAATTTATTTTTATAATGCAAATGCCTTTGAGTTCATCAGAATTTTGTATTATGTTTTTTAAAAATTCCTTCTTTGAAAGTTGAACCCTGGCTAAAACACTATTACCATCGTCTTGAACAAATTTTATTTCAACTGTCTTATAATTTGAAATTTTATGTAGACAATTATCTGTAATTAGATAATTCCCCGTTTTAAATCCCGTAAAACTTATTGTTTTTATAGAATGTTCAGAATAAAAATTGATCAAAGCTACTGCCGCATGGCTATTATTCCAGAGTTTACGATACATATATGTTGGGTTTATGATTTATCAAAAATTGGTGTTTTCTCTATGAGCTGTTCGGCGATTTCTTCTTTGCTTGTTAGAATCCTTAAGTCTTTTCTGATGTTATTCGGATAAATATAATTACTGCTATTATAGATTACTGCAAGAAAAAAGTTTTCGGTTTCATAAGTTTTCCATACGTAGATTAATTCATCATCTTTTGAAAAAATTTTTAATCTGAGCTTGAGAGGTACTGTGGAAATTGTCTTTTCATCTTTCACTTTAACTTTTATTGTTATTTCTTTTCTCATAACTAGTTAGTTGAAATTAAACGAATGTTTTCTTTACCTCGGTTCAGATTATTTTCAAAATAAAATAATGTAAATGAATAGTCAAAATCTATTTCTTTAACGTCTTGTTTTTTTAAATAAACGTATTCGATTATAAAATTACCGTTATTTATACGAGTTGTTCGCTAGCGAACACATCTGTTTCATTTTCGTTCACCAATCAATTTAAAAAGGAGTGTGGTCTGTCTGATTATTTTATTGTAATACAGGCAGTTAAAAAAAATGGCATGTTTTATGTTTATGGAAACCTAAATCTTAAATTTATTTGTATTATGAGAATCCCAAGGATTTTATTTATTATGATAGCTACTCTTTTAGTTTTTTTCTTACAGAAAGCTAATGCTCAGGAAAAATGGACTCTGGAAGAATGTATCCGTTACGCACTGGATAATAACATAAATATCAAACGCGAAAAAATTTCAGCAGAACAATTCAGAAATGATTATAATCAGTCAAAATTTGAATTTTTACCAAGTGTTAATGGTTCTGCTAAACATTCCTTCCGGAGTGGAAAAACATTTAGTTATGATGTGCTTGATTATGTAAACCAGGAATATCATTACGGACAAATGCAGCTTAATAGCGGATTAACCTTGTTTAACGGTTTGGAGAATCAAAACCGTATGAAGATGCGCAAGTTTAATCTTAATCGACAGCTTGAAGATATCGAAAAAGCCAAATACGATGTCACCATGAATGTGGCCACCTATTATTTGAATATTCTTTCAAAGCAGGAACAAAAACAGATCAAAAAAGAACAGCTGAATGTTACGCTGGATCAGATAGACCAAACCAGGCAACAGGTAAATGTTGGCAATAAAGCGAAAGGAGACCTTCTTGAGATTAAAGCTCAGGCTGCGCGAGAGAGAGTGGAATTAACGCGAGCTGAAAACGAATTAAGAATGGCTTATGTTGACCTTACACAGTTAATGAATCTTGATTCCACAGAAAATTTTGCAGTCCATTTCCCTGAAAAGGACACAATATCAGGAAGAGAAACATTGAAATCTGTCGATGCAATTTATGAAGAAAGTGTTAAAGAATTTCCGGCAATAAAAAGTGCTGAATTTAATTTGAGGAGTTCAGAGAAAAATTTAGATATGATGAAAGGAAGAAGATACCCGGAGTTGAGTATCGGTATAGGCTTTTTTACTTACTACGATGAAATTCCAAAGAATAATTTTGGTATTTCTTATAATGAACAAATTGATGAGAACATGTCAATGGTGGCTGAGCTGCAGTTAAGCATTCCGATTTTTAATAACAGGAGGGTTCACAATCAAATTCAGAATGCTAAACTCACCCTTGATGATTCGCGATTACAACTGGAAGAACAAAAGCAGAATTTATACAAAGACATCCAGCGTGCGCGAAATGAGGCGATTTCAGCTTATGAGGATTACAGGGCAAATATTGAAGCGGTAAATTCCTCACAAGAAGCTTTTAATTATACAGAGCAAAAATATGAAGTGGGTCTTGTTGATATTGTTGAATACAAAGTAGCAAAAAAAGATCTTACTGAGGCCAAATTAAACGCTTCGCAGGCAAAATATAACTATTTCTTCAGATTGATGCTACTTGAGTTTTATAGAGGTGAAGAATTAACATTATAGTGTAGTGAGAAGATTTTGGGTTAAAAATTAGAGAAATGGCATATTATCGCTTTTCCTTTTTTATTTGTCCGGGATTTCCTGCCCGGACAATTTTTTACCTGGCTTTTGTGTTTGGTTAAATTTTATAAATGATAACAGTTTTTCAATCTTACTAAATTCTATGATTATATGGTCTGTTAGCAAAAGGAGATGTGAGCTTCTCTGAGTGTAATCCTGAAATGAATATAATGTTTATTGTTTGTGAAAATACTTAATTATGTTACTTTTGACATTTCTAAACTAAAGATAACTTAAAACTATAAAAATTTAATCTGATGACACAAAGGACATTAAAAGATTATCCAATTATGCGCTGGGCGGTACTGATTCTATCAAGTGCCGTCATGTTTTTTAATTATTATTTCTATGATGCCCTCTCACCATTAAAAGATTTAATGCAGGAAAACCTTGGCTTTAGTTCTTCAGACTACGGAACTTTTATGTCTGCCTACAGTGTTCCTAATGTTTTTCTTTTAATGGCTGTTGTAGGTGGAATTATTTTAGATAAACTAGGTATACGGATTACCGGTTCCACCTTTATTGCATTGATGGCTATAGGTGCCGGAATAACTGCCTATGGAGCATCTGATGCTTATCTTGCCGGTGGTTTTGGCTACGAATTCATGTCTTCTTTCTGGACAGGGATTTCTCCTGCTCTTAAAATGATGTACCTGGGATTCTTTGTTTTTGGACTGGGTGCAGAGACCAGCATTGTGGTATTATCGAAAGTCATTGTTAAATGGTTTAAAGGCAAAGAGATTGCTTTGGCATTAGGCCTGAATTTGGCTATCGGCCGTTTAGGAACAGCTTTAGCTCTTCAACTATCACCTACGCTTGCTGAAGTTCAATGGACAAATGCTATCTGGTTTGGCGTGATCCTACTTTGGGTAGGTTTACTTATTTTCTTACTTTATACCTTGCTTGATCTTAAGATCGACAGGCAGATTAAAGAAACCATACCTCATGACCCGGAAGATGAATTCCGCTGGGCAGACCTGAAATTTCTGGTGACAAACCGAACTTTCATTTATATTACATTGCTTTGTGTAACATTCTATTCGGCTGTCTTTCCTTTTGTAAAATATGCCCCTGATTTGTTAATGAATAAGTATGATCTGGGCAGACAAGTAAGTGGAAATATTTCTTCTATCTTAATGTATGGAACCATATTCTTAACTCCGCTTTTTGGCTGGATTGCAGATTATAAAGGAAAGAGTGCCTCGCTAATGTATTTGGGCTCAGCGCTTTTAATAATTGCTCACCTGATGTTTGCTAAAACAATGATCCCGCCATATATTCCTATCTTTATCCTTGGCGTTGCTTTTTCTCTTGTTCCTGCAGCTATGTGGCCTGCAGTTACTAAAATTGTTGGAGAGAATAAAATCGGAACAGCTTATGGCGCAATGTTTTCTGTGCAAAACCTTGGTTTATGGGCATTACCAATTCTTATAGGTGTGGTACTTGACTCATCTAACCCAAATTATCAGAAGGAGATGACAAATGATCAGTTTGTTTCGCTTCAGAAAAACCAGGTGTATGAAGATGTAGCTAAAACTAAGGATGGTGAATTAGAGAGCAATAAGGATTTTAAAGTCAAATATATTATTCATAAAGATAGTTGTAAGGGCGATATAATGTGGAAATCAATTCACCAGGTTCAAACTGATGATCAGGGTAAATATGAGTTCTCACTTGAAAATTATGATATTCTGGCTATTGCTAAGTTTGATTTGATTGATATTAAGGATTATGACTTAGGTATAAGAATCGAAAACATTGAAGATGAAGATAATCCGGTAAGTATTGTAGAGAAAGACACGCTTGCAATAAATGATCCAGGTAAGAAATATACTAATTCGTATAAAGTTGACGGTGAAACACTTAGCGATGAATCATTTGATGGTTTAATTACAGTATTTGACTGGGAATCAGGGGATGTGGTTTACCAGGAAAAGAAAGGCATCCATGTCAATGAGGAAGGAATGATGAGTATTAATATAGGACTTGGTTCCGTGCAGAAAGCAAATTATAATTACCTGAATTTTGAAGATGGTAATTATTGCGCTGAAATCATGGAGCCACTGGATTACACTAATGCTATGTTAATGCTTTCATTACTTGGTGTGCTGGGGCTTTTCTTTGCCTTCCTGTTGAAACGGGATGATAAGGTTTCAGGCTACGGACTGGAAAAACCAAACAAGCGCGAATAAACAATTGATATAATTTCCATAATATGAAAAAGCCGGATTCTCTGTGATCCGGCTTTTTTACATTATGCTTTAAAGGCGCTTTCAGAAAACCTTAAAATCTGATTTTTAGCAAATCTTTTACAAAAAACAGTTTAGGCGCATTCAGAAGTAGA
>CAYFRV010000144.1:0-2151 GCA_964345495.1 uncultured Bacteroidales bacterium
CATTTTCAAACCTTTTAACAAATAAAAGACATACAGATTAAAAAATATTTTTTATCATTGCCCTTCAAAAAAACTAAAAAACTGTGGATAATTATGAAAAACTTCATGAAAAAACTTTCCTTCCAGTATCTTTTTCAAAAATTCCTCAATGTTGTTGAAAGAGTTGGTAATGCACTGCCTCATCCGGCGTCCCTCTTTGCAATATTCGCTTTACTGGTTTTATTAGTTTCAGGATTAGGAGATCTTTTAAACTGGCAGGCAGTTCATCCGGGAACAGAAGAAGTGATTGAACCGATTAACCTTCTTTCCAAAGACGGCATTCATAAAATCCTGCTAAAAATGGTGGATAATTTCACCAATTTTGCTCCACTTGGTGTTGTTCTTGTCGCAATGCTGGGTATCGGTATTGCCGACAGTAGTGGGTTAATTGGTGCCGTTATCCGTTCGCTGGTAATTTATTCACCTAAAAGAACGCTTACTTTTGTAATTGTACTTGCAGGTATTCTTTCAAATCTGGCAAGTAATGTAGGATACGTTCTGTTGGTTCCGCTCGCCGGAGTAATTTTCCTGACAGTCAATCGCCATCCAATTGCCGGAATGGCTGCAGCTTTTGCTGGTGTTTCAGGGGGGTTTAGCGCCAACCTGGTTATTGGTTCAATCGATCCGCTTTTAGCTGGATTGTCACAGGAAGCCGCAAGAATTGTTGATCCGGAATATGTTGTAAATCCTACGGCTAACTATTTCTTCATGATTGCTTCTACCTTTTTTATTGCTTTTGTGGGGACCTGGGTAACCGAAAAAATAGTGGAACCCCGCCTGGGAACCTATAAAGGAGAACAGAAAGGTGAAGAACTGGAGCGATTATCCCCTACAGAGAAAAAAGGAATTAAATACGCTTTTCTTGCATTACTGATCATGATCGGCCTTATCTTATGGGGAATTGTTCCGGAGAATGGATTGTTACGGGGCCCGGATAATGGAATTTTAAACTCTCCTGTAATTAAAGGTGTGATAACCATCATTTTCCTTCTCTTTGGTGTTACAGGCCTGGTTTTCGGTGCTGTAACAGGAAAATATACTAATGATGAACAGGTGATGAAGGGTATGGGCGAAAGCATGAAATCCCTGGGAATGTATATTGTCCTTGTTTTCTTTGCAGCTCAGTTTGTTGCTTATTTCAAATGGAGTAACCTGGGAATGATTATCGCAATTAAAGGAGCCGAAGGGCTCATGGCCACAAATATGGGAATTATACCCCTAATGATTCTTTTTGTCTTTTTTGCAGGTGGAATAAACATGCTCATGGGAAGCGCCTCGGCAAAATGGGCAATACTGGCACCAATATTCATTCCAATGTTTATGTTCATGGGTTATTCGCCCGAATTATCGCAGGTTGTTTACCGTATTGGCGACAGCGTAACCAACATTATATCACCTATGATGAGTTTCTTTGCCCTGATTATCGCATTTATCCAAAAATATGACAGCAAAGCAGGCATCGGCACGATCATATCAACCATGTTGCCTTATACTTTACTATTTACATTAGGATGGATTATACTGCTGGTAATCTGGATCCTTCTTGGTCTACCACTTGGGCCGGATGCCGGGCTGTATTACTCAATGTAAAAATACTTTCATGAAAATCTAAATAATAAACCCGGTAGCCGAGTACTATCGGGTTTTTTGATACGGGATAAGAGTTTCGGGTTACGAGTTTCTGACGCAAGTTTTGCTTGGTTTTGCACAGTTTCTACAGGTTATTTGTTGAATTAATTCCCTTGCTTAGCGGAAAATGCAACAGATGCTCGGCGGAATTTGCAATTCCGCCGCCCTGCAACCCGTAAAACAAAACATGCAACAGGGCGCCATTGACGCAAGTTACTATCATAAAATGCCTTCTTAATCTTCCTTCACAGGCCGAAAAACGAAATCCAAACCGGATAATTCTGCATACGTCTCTCCTACTTCAAGCATATCCGCATTTTCTTCCTTATAAAACCATTCGACCCGAAGACTTCTGTTAATGTCTAAAACCCTTTTCATCCGATAAATTATGGCAAGAATAAACTGGGAAGAAGAAAAATCTATATAATCAAGTTTAAATATCAAATGTGTATTTTTACATGGATTATTCACATAATGATCAAT
>CAYFRV010000144.1:2251-7178 GCA_964345495.1 uncultured Bacteroidales bacterium
ATCAATGTTTTATATTGTATGGCCTGGATTTATTACGATAAGACCAATACATTATCCCTACTGCTGCCAAAAGAAAAATTATAGCTATGCTAAATGTACCGGAAAACCTAAAAATTTCATAGAAGTATATTCCGATCAAAGGTGCAAAAATACCCCGAACCCCTGTCAAGGTCAAATGTACAGATTGATAGTTTCCGGCTTCCTCGCTGCTGCAGAAATAAGAAGAACCGATACTCCAGGAAAGAGCCATTGTAGCGGCAAAAATGCCCTTAAATATAACGCCTAAGAGAAGGGTATAATAAATCTGTACTTCCCATAATTCAACAGAATAAGGAAATAGTTCAGTTAAACCTGTAAAAAGGATAAACAGAGCCAGGGAAGTATACGTAAACATTACAAATTTTCTGGGGTCTGTTTTTCCCATCAATTTCCCAAAAATTGGAAGAAGAGCAACGGCAAGAATATTGAAACCATTTTCATAAAACGCCACACTGGAATAATTTAAGTCCAATTCTTCTTTATAAAATAAAGTTATCACCGCCTTCGTACTCATAAAAGCAAATCCGTAAAACATGAAACCAATTTCGTAATCCCGGTAAGGTTTATTTGTTTTCAGGATGTCCAATAGGTTTCTAAATGAACTTTTCACAGAATGTATGAAAGAATATTTAAATATTTTCTCTCCATCCTCTTTATAGTCAATTTTTGTGAGCAGAAAGATTGAAAAAACACCTAATATTGCCAAAACCGGAAAAACATAAACAAAGGCATAATGGTCAAAGTCCAGATAAATACCATATAAAAATGTGGTTACCAGCATCATTGTTTTATTGACTGATGTAGCAATACTGTATAAACTGCCAAATTTATCAAGCCGGTAATTGTGCTTTAACAAAAGATTAATCGTAGGAAAAACCAAAGGCCTTGAAAGAAAATAGAACAAGAAAATAAACAGGAACAAAAAATGAAAATATTCCGCATCGGCAATACCTGCTTCATTTCGTGGAAACAGGAGTAAAAGCAGAAGGGGTAAATGAGTAATCACGGCAACGACTTGTAAAAATCGCTTTTTGTTCCCGGATCTTCTCAGAAGCTCATTAAATATTACTGAAAAGATCAGCACAATTACTGTAAACTGAAATAACATTCCAAGCTGGTAGCTGGAGCCTTTTAAACTTTTAATGAATACAAACTCATTCATTATAAGTGCACCCCGCATCATTCCATCAATTGCAGAATACCCCAGGTGAAGCTTAAACGCTTTTTGTTCTTTGAAATTAAGGTCCTTACCAAATAATTTTATCATTTGTCCCAAAAATAAAAGGTGCCAAATTTATAAAAAGGCACCTTAAAAAAACATGAATTTTATTAGTTCACTATTTCTAAGAGTTTCTCACTCTCAACACAGGATAAGCACTGTTGTTCACTAACAAATATTTAAACGCATCATAATTAACCAACCCAAGCATTGACTGAGGTTCAAGGGCTGTGACAAGCTTATTACTCTGTAGCTGGTTTATTGGAATGGCATAATATTCATTTTTGCTAATATTTTTTTTATAAGGCTGAATTTGAACTTTGGGGTAATAATTTTCTAAACCTTCATCTACCTGTTTTTCTATTTTCTGGATAGTATACTGATTTACAACATGTCCCTTTGCAGGTTCATAAATATGATAATCAAAATTACTTCGTTTCATCCAGCGTACAAGTTTTTCATCATTCGCAGGAATCAGGTAAGCGGCCGGTTTCGTGACCTCAAGTTTAGAAATAACTTTTGAATGATATTCCTGTACATGAAAAACGGTATCTTTTCCTGTATTTAGAGACTTCAAAGGATATTTTAGTGATTTGTCCCCTTTAACATGATGCATTCGAATATCCACCTTTTCACCTTGCTCTGAACTTTTTAGTTTTTCCCGCGCTTTTTCTACCTCATTCTTAACTTTATCATGATTTTTTAACATGAATGTAATTAATCCTTTCGCTGTTTTCAACTGACTTTTTGCTCTTCGTTCAAGCCGGTCAACAGAGTCTTTTCCATATTTCCCTTCCACTATGAAAGAAAAAGTATTTAAAATCCCGAAACTTTGCCTTCCATCATTAACATCTACTGTGCTACGTCTAAGTCGTTTGCCATTCGGGAGATCACCAAGTGTATATTCAAAAAAACTATAATCTGCCTCAGTAACATAGTCTTCAACAAAAGGCAATGCTGAATCATAAAACAGCTTTTTTAAGTTACGGTCCACATTTTTATTTGTCAATCCACCCAGTTGAATGTCAAAATCTTTTAAATAGCCAAATTCTTTCCATCTGGAAGAATACGGATCATATTCATGCACATCTACGGTCACCTCCGGCATATAATTATGAAAAATATCATGAACTGCTTTAACTTCAGGAGAAGATATGACCAGATGATCGCGGTTCAAATCAATTCCATTCGCATTTCTGCGCTTATTTTTATCGGCACCATCCGGATTGACCTGTGGCATTATAAGCAAATTCATCTGTTCAAACCATTCGTTATGCTTCCCTTGTAAAATCTCATTTATCAATAAAAGCAAACCCTCTTTTCCCGAAGGTTCATCTCCGTGTTGTTGAGCAAAGAAGAAAATTGTTAATTTATCTTTATCTTCATTATTTCCTTTATGTGAAATTCTAACCAATGGTATTGCCCGGCCTTCCACTGATTTGGCCGGAAAATTCACTGAAATCAAATCACTTAATGAATCAGCTTTAGTAACATATCTTATCAACTCCTTATGAGAAGTCAATTTCTTGAATTCGTGAGCTTCTACAGGGGCTTGCAAAGATGATAGTTGATTGCCGTTTTGCTTCACATCCCTGCACCCAAATAAAAGCACAAGACCAAAAATAAATACGGTGTAGCGGTTCATAGATAAAACTTTAGGGTTAAACAAATCGATTATCAGATACTAATACACATATCTCCAATCGTTTCCCTTAAAAAAATCGTAATTTTGAGCAAACATTTTTTAAACTTGTTCCTTATATAGATTGTTCAAAGTTTTATTAAATAAATACAGACAATTATGAATAAAGAAAAAAAACAAAATCGCTATCAAAGGATATACGACCAACTGAAAGAATTAGTCCCCAAAAGCAACGATCCTCTCGCCAGGATGTCTACTATAATTGCTGTATTACATCACAAAATGAACTCTTTTTTCTGGACAGGCTATTACTTTTTGAAAGAAGGAGACCTTGTTGTTGGTCCTTATCAAGGTCCTGTGGCTTGCCAGGTATTAACAAAAAACGAAGGAGTTTGCTGGGCCGGGGTTAACCGGGAGAAACCCATTGTTGTGCCTGATGTAAGTGAATTCCCGGGTCATATTGCTTGCGATTCACGTTCAAAATCCGAAATTGTTATCCCTCTGTATGATAATAATGGCAAAATATTTGGCGTACTTGATATCGACAGCGACAAACTGAATTCTTTTGATGAAACCGATGAAAAAGAATTGTCCAGAATCACTGATCTTATCTATTCATAACCGGAACTAAAATCAAAATACTTGTCTCTTCAGATTTCTACAAAAAAGGCATTTCATTTAACCAGTAAAAAAGGGAAACCTTTTCTTCTTGTATTGTTATTTTTATTAATACCGGTGGTTTCTCTTTCTCAGCTTAATTTAAATTATTTTATTCAAAAAGGAAAATACAAACTTTACTATTACAAATACGCTGAGGCAATTGAAGCTTTCAATACGGTTATAGAACACAAATCAAACCATCCGGAAGCTTACTATTTAAGAGGAATTGCAAAATACAATCTGGGTGACTTTTATGGGGCAGAACAAGATTATTCAAAAACACTCAAATTCAAATCAAATTCAGCTAAAGCTTATTACTACAGAGGAATGACAAGAATTCAGCTTTACAATTTTGAAGGAGCCATAAAAGATTTTAACAGAACCCTCGGCTTTGTCACCTCTGATGCTGAGCTCTATATTCAGAGGGGATTTTGCAAATTAAGACTCGAAAACTACCAGGAAGCCATTAAAGATTTTAACAAATCGCTTCAAAAGAATAAAAACAAAAAGAAAGCATATTATTACAGGGCTGTTGCTTCCCTGAACATACAAGATACAACACAGGCTTTAACAGATTTAAGCAAAGCTGTTAAAATTGATTCGAACTACATTCAACCATACATATACCGGGGCCGGATATATCATTCAAAAGGACAGTATGATATGGCACTTAAGGATTATAACCAGGCACTTAAACATGAACCCAACAACACCCGTGCGCTCATTAACCGCTCCATGACCTATAGCGAACTCAATGAGCTGGAAAATGCAATGACAGATTTGAACAATGTCATAGAAACCGACCCTTCCAATTCGCTTGCTTACTATAACAGAGCGCTCCTCAGAACACAGATCGGTGACTATGACAAAGCAATTGAGGATTACGACCAGGTTTTAAAATACAATCCACAGAACATTCTGTCATATTTTAACCGGGGCATTGTCCACATGGAAAAAAATAGTTATGGTAAAGCAATCAGAGATTTTAGCCTTGCTATAAGATTTTACCCGGATTTTGCAAAAGCTTATATGAACAGAGCTATTGCACGGGAACGCCTGCAGGATTATGGAGGTGCTCAGAACGACAGGGAAAAAGCTCAACAGATTTTTGCGGCCTATCAGAAAAATGAACTTAAACAAATCAATTTTGCCGATACCTCAGAAAATTTCAGACGTTTAATCTCACTTCAGAACAGCCAGGATCTGCCCAGGCAATTTGGAAATGCAGATCAAACAATAGAACCTTTTGGTCTTTATTCACTTTACTATAAAAATGGCAATACGAATAACATCACACAGACTATCAATCAATACCTTAAGGAAGAAACGCTAAGTTCATCTGTGGAGTTTCTTAATGAAAATTTTGT
>CAYFRV010000145.1:0-7165 GCA_964345495.1 uncultured Bacteroidales bacterium
TAATGAATGAGTTAGGGTTTATTGCGAAACTTTAGTAACTTAAATAACCCCTAAAAATTAATCCATAAACTTAGCAATACGTATAGATAATGCGCAATTGTACCGGCAACAATTCCTCCAATTGTATGAGCAACCAGAGCATTTGATGTTAATCTTCTGAAATTTAAGGTGTCCAGCATAGCAGTGTGGGTGCTTAAATAACCACTCCAACACATTCCCATAGCTGTAAAAACAGCTATTTCATTTCCTGTAATAATGCCTTGTTCAATAAATGCCTTGACCAGCGAAAGTGCTGCTCCGACTGCACCCAGGGAAGTAACAGGAAAAGCTATAAGCTCGGGATTTTTAAAACCAAATAAACCATCGAATAACCAACTAAACCATTCGCCGATTTTAGGTAAAATGGGCACACCTTCATAAGCAAGCCCCTGATAACCAGCTGATGGGTCTTCCGGGCCAAAAGTAATTATCATTATAACAGTACTGATTATCAATACACCGGGAATAATTTGCAATCCTAAATCTACGCCTGATTTACCACCGTCCAGGAGTGAATTCAGGAACCGCTGAAAAACGCCTCCTTCTGATTTGAATGAAATTTCGCTGGATTCGTTTTTTGGAATATCTTCATCTTTCGGTGAGAGCTTGTTACGTATCATGAATTGCATCAATCGGGTTGAAATAATTCCACCACAGATTGCACCTGCAAAACCTACTAATGCCGGGCCAAAATATTCGAAACGTGCCATAAATGTTAGCACAACGAGTCCCATTCCAAAGGCAGTGCCAAAATTGGTTAGAGATATTAATTCGTATTTTTTAAAATATTGGCTGTAGTGTTTGTCATTGGATAAACTAATGATCGCGGGGTTGTCTGAGAAGAAAGTCATTAAACCTGCTAATGAAGCGACTCCCGGCAAATTAAAGAGCGGACGCATTAATGGAGCTAAAACAATTTCTAATAATCGTACCACGCCAAATTCAATCATTAGTCTGCCTAAAGCGCCGGTTAAAACTGTAATACCCATAATGAAAAAGACGGTGTTCATTAATAAATCCCATGCTGTGTTCATTATCGTGTTCAACATGTTGGAAACACCCATAACGTTACCCAGGTAACCAAAGAAACCAAAAAAGAGAATTAGAAAGATAAAAGCTTCGTATCTACGGTTTCTTAGAAATTCCGTGTTTTTTATATTACGGATTTTTTCTTTGCTTTTTTGTATCATCAGGCATTTAATTATTAGTATAAGCAATAAATGCCAAAATTATACTAGAAATATAAAGCCTGAATTGAGATTAGTCATAACATTTTATGGCAATAATCAGTTTTTGAGTGTGGTTAAGCGAAAAAGCAAATCAGTCGGATGATTTATATTTTTCCTGATTTTAATCAGATATAAGAAATTGGAATTTATGATTTGTTTAGGAGTTTATTGATCTTTTCTGCTAATTCATTCTTATCAATGGGTTTTGCAATATATTCATCGCAGCCTGCTTCAAAAGCTTTTTTTCTATCATCTGACATCGCATTTGCCGTTTGTGCTATAATAGGTAAATCTGTGCGTTCTTCTTTTATTTTTTTTGTTGCTGTATAGCCATCAAGTATAGGTAACTGAATATCCATTAGTACCAGGTCTACTGAGAAATCTTTTTTACATCTTTCTGATGCACTTTTACCATCTGTTTCCAGTTCAAAGTTTGCATTTGTCCCTTTTAGTAATTTCTTTATTAATTCGTAGGCCATGCGCGAATCTTCAACTATGAGTATCGTTTTCCCTGTCCAGTTGTATTTTTTATTTATTTCCCCCGGAGTTGATGTTTTTTTTGAATCATCGGTCTCTGAGGCTGGTATTAACGGAAGAGTAAAATAAACAACGACACCATCATGATTTTGAGCATCAGTCCATATTTTTCCATTCATATGCTCTATGATGTTTTTAGAAAAGAATATCCCCGAACCGGTTTCTCCTTTTCCTTCACTATAATTTCGCAATTCATGAATATTATAGCTGGTTCCTTTTTTATTTATTCCGTTAGAGAAATCTTTCAAAAAGAAAAGTATTGTATTTCCTTCAACTTGATATCCGAAGCTAATGGAACCAAAATGAGAAAATTTAATTGCATTATTCAATAAGTTTATGAATACTTGTTTTAATCTATTTTTATCAATACGAACAAAAAATTTCTTTCTTTTGATTCCCTTTTCAACATTAATTTTCAGATCATTTTTGTTTGATTCTTTTATTTTCTGTATAGCATATTCATGCAGTTCCGTCAGCATTTGATTAAGGTCAAAATTTGAATAATTAATATAAAACTGACCTGTCTCTATTTTTGAAAGATCAACAATGTTGTTAATTAAATTTAAAAGTATATCGCTGTATAAGGTTATGTAATCATTGTAGTCTTTCTGTTTTTTGATATCAGCTTCAGTTTTATCGTTTTTTTCTAATAAATTTGAGTAGGTGGCTATTTTATTAAGTGGTGTTTTAATTTCTTCGGAAATATGTGTTAAGAGTCTGGATTTTAAATTATTTGCCTTTTCTGCTTTTATTTTTTCTGCCTCAAGTTTTTTATTAGCTTTTTCTAGTTGATCTAAATAATTGTTTTGTTCAATAATTCTCAGTTTTTTTATCTTATTATACCTGAGAAGAAGAATAATTAGTACAATCAAAAGAAAAATTAAACTGGCAGTGAAAATGATAAAGTTTAAATTTTCTTTTACTTTATCAAATGGATTGTTAATAATGGCGGCATCCTCTGGTAAATCAGTTAATGCAATATTGAAATGTTTTAATTGTTTATAATCAAAATGGAAATGTGATGGTCCGGGTTTAATTGGTATTTCGCGCGGGATTTTTCTTTTTTCCAGTATCTCGGCTCCTAGTTTAGCGGCAAGCTTTCCATGATCATATCCGTCAATCATTTTTCCTCCTATAATACCTTTTCCAAGATAAAATTTCCATGGAGCATATAAGGGAATTGAGGTGGCCTCACTTATTCTTTCTATAGTTTCTGAAAATGAATGATAATTTCCATTCTTATCTTTATTGAATGTTGTAAGAAAAACCGCATGATTCTGATCTTTTAAGGAGAGGGATTCTAATTTTTTTGTCAGTCCGTATAAAGTGTAATTTGTCAGATATAGAAAGTCAAAATTACAGTCAGAACGCTTTATTGCTTCTTTGATATCCCGTTTTATTAACTTCCCTGTTTTTGTATCATCAACAATAACATACAGTTGTTCTGTTTTTGGATGAAGTTTTTTTATTAAGTTAAAATTTTCGCAAAAATCTATCTCTTCTGTAAAACCGGTATAATCAGGTGGATAGTTATAGGAAAAGTTTATACCTGTGGTTATCACAGGTGAATTCGGGAAAAGTTTTTTCTTATGTTTCAACAAAAATTCCATCGCATTATCATCATTTGCAATGATAATATCAGGAGAAATATGTTGGTATTTGGTCTGGATTAACTGTTTGAAAAGGGTGATATATTCCTGATTTGATACTCTTTTGGTATCCATGAATTCTATATGGAGATCATACGGTTTTGATAAATGCGCTTTTAATCCTTCTTCAATTCCACTAATTGTTGATTCACTCCATGATAAATTTTTATGGTAAGAATTTAATACTAAAATTTTATAGGGGTCGGAATGCAAATAGCTGCAGGATAGTAGCAATAGAAGTGGCAGCAGGAAAAATTTTAATCGTTTTTTATAATGCATAGCCCAAATTATTTATATCCTTGAGATAAAAATAAATAAAAATCTCTGAATTGTGAATATTTTAAAAATAAATCATTATTAAATAACTACTTGTAAAAGTTAGGAATATTTCTCATATTAGTCTCACCTAAACCATTTAATTAGAAACCAGAATTAATCTATATGAAAAAGAACTACTTTTTAATACTTGTTGTTTTTTTATTTTCTAATTATCAAGGGATAACACAGATTGATTCACTTGATATCAGAAGTTTTTTTAATCAGGAACCCGACACACTTATTAAAAAGAGTGGAGATATTTATTTGGAAAAGGATTTTACTTCTTATTTAACCGTTTTTTCTTCATTTACAGACACTTCAAAGGTACTTGATGAAGAAGAACAAATGTGGCTTTCTTATTTAAACCAGCCTCATCCGAGCTTCAAAACAATACAAGGCTTTTTAACGCGATATTCTGAACAGTATGATGTACCAATGGAACTTATGCAGGCGATAGCTTATGTAGAAACAAATTTCACTCACATAGGACCAGGTATTGATAATGGCTGGGGTATAATGCATTTGGTTGATAATGATTATAGCAATACGTTACAAAAAGCAGCTGAATTAATTAACATGCCGGCTGAGAAATTGCAGGAGTCTGCTCGTTTAAATATTAAAGGTGCAGCAGCTTTGCTGGCTTATTATGGTAAACAGGCAGAAGAATATCCTCAAAGTTTGGAGGAATGGTTTACTTCGGCGAAAAAGTTTTCCGGATTAATCAATGATCGGCTCAGGGAATTGCAGGCAAGAAACTATTATAAAATTATTCAACAAGGAGTGGAAGGGAAAACTCTGTGGGGGGAACCTTTTAGGCTGCCTGCCCATTCTAAAATTGATGTTAGTTCTAAATTTAAGTATGAGTTTAATAAAGGGGGAAAAGCAGTAGATTACCCTGGTGCTATTGATGAATTAACAACTTGTAATTTTTCTTCAAGAAGCGGGACAAATGTTGATACTTATGTAAATCATTATATTGGAACCGGCACAGTTGCCGGAGCAATCTCGTGGTTTAAAAATTGTGATGCAGATGTTAGTGCGCATTTTATCATAGCTGAAGATGGTACAATTTATCAATCGGTACGGACAGCAGATAAGGCATGGCACTGCGGAGCTACAGGATATCCTAATAATGCG
This sequence comes from uncultured Bacteroidales bacterium, assembly GCA_964345495.1. GTDB lineage: Bacteria > Bacteroidota > Bacteroidia > Bacteroidales > UBA12077 > JAGXLC01. The sequence continues at coordinate 4,910 of CAYFRV010000145.1, forward strand.
CGATCAGTGGGGGTGGAACATGATGCAACGGTAACCCATCCTGAAAGATGGAATAGCCCTGATATGCTGGAAGCTTCTGCAAATTTGGCAAATTCCATGTGTGACATGTATAATATAAGAAAGGAAAGGTCTTATGGGCCTGATGGTATATGTGGGCACGATGATATGCCGGGAACGAATACCAGTTGTCCGGGTCCGCTTCCATGGAGTGACTGGTTTGCTTATCTTAATGATGAAAACAATCATACTCCTGAGCCACTTTCACCGGAAAATATGGCAATGTCTGTGGAGCCCCCTGTGAGGTTTGAGTGGGATTCGGTGGTAGAAGGTTCTTCCTTTCGGGTCCAGGTTTCCACAAATGTATTCAATTGGGATAAAGAACAGGGATTTACTGACACTGCATCTGTAGATGATACAGTACAAGTGAATGTAGGTACCGACAGTCTAAATTATTTATGGGATGAGGAAAGCGAGAATTCCTATTCTGAACCTGAAAAAGGCAGAAAATACTTCTGGACAGTCAGGGGCTGGGAGCCTGAAACAGGTTTAACCAGTTATAGTGAACCACAAAGCTTTACTATTAAAGAACGAGACGGAGTTACTGTGATTGACAACTTTGAAAAAGATCAGGGGCATTTTGATTCTTCCCCGACCTTTAGCGGAAGCACGCAAGGAATTTCTTCTAATTCAGAGATAAATCATTCTCAAAATATGGCATATAATGGCAGAGGTTCTCTAAGGCTTGATTTGTTAGATGATCCAAATGTTTCCACTGATTGGCAGGTACGAATTCTTTCAGGAGTAGGAAACCCGGAACAAAACTATGAGATGACTACAGAAGGTGCCGTTATTTTTTGGATGGCTACCAGCACAGCTCTTCCCGATGCCGAAATATCTCTGTGGATTGACGATTCTGATGGAATAGAGGAAGTTTCAGCACAACAGGTCAATAATAACGGAGCATGGGTTAAATATATATTCCCTTTAAATTCCTCATATCTTGAAGCAATAACAGGTAACGGGCAATTTGATGCGTCCAGAGTTACGATAGATGCGCTCTTTTTTCGACAGCCATCAACAAGTAAGGAATGTGTGATTTATATAGATGACCTGAAGCATGAACGATACTATGAACCTACCGTTTACCCGGTTGCTGATTTTAACGCTGATAAAACAAGAATATTTGAAGGAGAAACAGTTAAATTCCAGAGTAATTCAGAGTATGAGGATTCATATAACTGGACTTTTGAAGGAGGCGAACCTGCGACAAGTAATAATGAGAATCCAACTGTACGTTATTCAACAAATGGGAGTTATAGAGTAACGCTGGAAGTTTCAAATGAAGATGGAGATGATAAGGAAGTTAAGGGAGATTTTATTTTAGTAAGGGAAAAGCCTGATGTTCCTAATGTACCCGAAATCTCTTTTGTGGAGGTAACTGATGAAAATAATAATAAAGTTACCTGGAATAAGACAGACAATCCGTTAATTAGAGATTATAATGTGTATAAGGAAACCACTTCTTCAGAAAGTTATGAAAAAGTTAGTGTTGTAGATTCAAATGAGCCGGGACAATATTTGGATAAAAATAGTTCGCCCCAGCAAAGGGCAGCAAGATATAGAATTTCACTAACAGACACATTAGGAAGGGAAACAGATTTGAGTGAAGCTCACAAAACCATTCATCTTACTGTTAACCAAGGTGTAAATAATAATTATAATTTAATCTGGGATGGATATGAAGGATTTAATTTCAACACATATAGTATTTATAGAGGTACTTCAAAAGATAATCTGCAAAAGATAGATCAGATACAGAATACTTTGTTTTCTTATTCTGATAATTCACCTTCTGATGATCCTGTTTTTTACGGAATCGGTATTGAAAAAGATACGCAGAAGAAAAGGATTTCTAAAATGAGTTCTCCTATTTCAAATATTGTTGAGATTGTAAACAGTAACGATAAATTAATTTATCCAAATCCTGCAACAGATAAGGTTTATATTCAAATTTCCAGGTTTGCAGGAGCCGATGTTAACGTGGAATTGTATTCTACCCATGGAAAATTGGTGAAAAAGATACAAATAGAAGGGGAAAATGGGTTTTCAGTAGCGGATATAGATGCAGGAATATATTTAGTTAAACTGAAAGGAAAGGCTAAAACAGTTACTTCTAAATTGATAATACAGTAGAAAGAAAAAATCAATTTACTTACTTAGACATTTTCTGACCCATTAGGCAAATTCAGAAGTAGA
>CAYFRV010000146.1:0-1437 GCA_964345495.1 uncultured Bacteroidales bacterium
ACCCACTCCATAGTGGCGTTTACCAGTGTTTCAGGATCGGCGATCCAGGCATAGGCCAGGAGAGCAGGTTCTGTATTATCGGTAGTGAGTTGATATGGCAGGCCCGGAGGTACATAAATGATCGTGTTTGTGGAAAATACACCTGTATCATTAAATGCAACCTGACCTGAAAGGCATAAGTAAGATTCTTCTATGCCTGCATGCCTGTGCTTTGGATATTCAGCAGACGGCGCCATAAGCACCAGCCCAAGGATCAAGTCTTTACTGATAAAAGGACCGCGTGGTCCGATAATTTCAGTATAAGCGTATTTTTCCCGAAGATTTCCGGGTAAGTGATTATAACCATATTGCCATTTTAAATTTTTTTTCATGTGGCCAATAGCAGGAAGGATTGGTAAGTACCATGTTTCCATCCCATTTTTTATTGCTTCTGTTAAATATTTACAAACCGGCTTTTGTTCGGGTTTAACCAGTTCGAGGTCAACATGGTGAGTGTAATTCTGAAGGCGCTGTAATATTTTGGCTTTATGTTGTTTAATTGTATTATTGCCACCACTTGAAATGTTTTCATAACCACTATAAAAACCTGCCAGCAGGCGATACCAGGCATAACCCTTCTTATCTTTTCTGGCCATTATTTTATCCATCGTTCCTCCAATTTAACTTTTGAGGCAATACAAGTTAATTAAAAAACGAATTTGACACTAAATATATTTATTGCTATTTTTAATTTTTATTTGTCCGGCGATAGATTACAGCTTTAAAAGAATATTTATAACATTAGTGCTCCAATACCATTTTTCCATTAAAACTATTTTTTAATTGTATTGTTAATTTAAAGGAAGGTTTAAGTGAATTTGTTTAATCTACTATAAAATTTGAAAATATGAGTTTAAAAGTTGCAATTATCTATGGTTCTGTCAGATCCGCAAGACAAGGTATTAAAGCTGCAAAGTATCTGAATCGGAAGTTAAAGGAACGCGGCATCGAAGCAAGTTTAATTGATCCAATGGAATATAAGTTGCCATTACTGGATAAGATGTATAAGGAGTATAATGCAGGGGAGGCACCATCAGCAATGCAGGAGGTTCATGATATTTTCGCCGGTGCCGATGGTTTTTTGATTGTTTCAGGAGAATACAATCACAGCATTCCGCCTGCACTGAAAAACATTCTGGATCATTTTCAGTCGGAATATTTATTTAAACCAGGTGCGATAGCTTCCTATTCTGCAGGAATGTTTGGTGGAATGAGAGTAGCTGTTCATCTTCGTGCTGTTCTGGCTGAACTGGGAATGCTATCTATATCATCTATCCAGCCTTTCCCGAAAGTTCAGGATAACATAGATGATGAGGGTAATCCTAAAAATGAATTCATTGAACCTTCAACCAATCGTTTCCTGGATGAATTCGAATGGTATCTGAAAGCTCTAAAAAC
>CAYFRV010000146.1:1537-7141 GCA_964345495.1 uncultured Bacteroidales bacterium
TCTAGTATTGGAAGATACTATGATCAAATCTTTCCTTATAACCCGGAAAAAAAGAAATTCACAGAAAGTTTTTTAAAACATCCTGAAGATAGCACCATATTAGATATTGGTTGTGGCACGGGTGATTTATCTCTGGATCTCGCTAAAGATGGAAATTCGGTTTATGCGATTGATGCAGACCAGGAAATGATTAAGCAGGCTATTCGCAAGAAAATGCCGCTTGAACTGGACGAGTATCCTGTTTTTCGTGATTTTGATATGAGAAGGATAGCAAATTTTTTTAGTAAAGGAAAATTTGATGCAATAACTTGTTATGGAAACACATTGGTACATTTAAAGAATAAAGAAGAAATCTCTGATTTTCTGAAGTCTTGCAGTCTGGTTCTCAGAACAGAAGGCCATTTGATGTTACAGATTCTTAATTATGAATATATATTGAAAGAAAACATCCGTGAATTGCCGGTTATTGATAATGATAAAGTGCGTTTTGAAAGGTATTATGAATTTACAGATAGCGAACATCTGGAATTCATCACCAGGTTGACAATTAAAGAGGATCAATCGGTGCTTAACAACCGAATTCCTTTATTTCCGCTCACCAGAGAACAACTCAAAGTTCTTTTAACAAATACCGGGTTTTCAGATATAAAGTTTTATGGTAGTTTTAATCGAGCTCCTTTCAAAGAAGACAGCCTTCCCTTGTTGGTTGAAGCTATTAAGCAATAATTTTTTAAAGCATAACGAAAAATCAAATTTTTATTCTTTTATTTTTGTTTGTGCTTTTAAAAGTCTGCAATTTAAATTGAGTGTTTTGAAAGGGAGTCTTAAATCATGGAATTAATCAGGGTTAATCAGTTAACGAAAAAGTTTGATGAGTTAACAGCGGTAGATCACATCAGCTTTTCAATTGAAGAAGGAGAAATATTTGGATTTCTTGGACCCAATGGTGCAGGAAAAACTACTACGCTTTCAATTCTGTCAACATTACTTTCCCCGACGAGCGGTGAGGCTTATGTAAATGGCTTCAACGTAAAGAGCGATCAAAACGAAGTGAGAAGATCAATAGGGGTTGTATTTCAGGACCCAACCTTAGATGAAGAACTTACGGCCCGTGAAAATATGCTTATTCATGGACGGTTGTACGGAATGAAAAAGCCCGGCGAAAAGATTGATGAATTATTGGAATTAGTAGAGTTAGGAAAATGGAAAAACAAGCTGGTGAAGCAATTCTCCGGCGGAATGAAACAACGCCTCGAAATTGCAAGGGGTTTGCTTCATGAACCCAAAATTCTTTTTCTTGATGAACCTACATTAGGTCTTGATCCGCAGACACGGAATCATCTCTGGGATTATATTCAGAAAATGAACAGCGAAAAAAATGTGACAATTATTCTTACAACACACTATATGGATGAAGCGGATAAACTCTCAGACCGGGTGGCGATTATCGATCATGGTAAAATTGTTGCTATGGACACCCCCGGTAATCTGAAGGAATTAATCGGCGGAAGTATTCTCAGAATAGAGACAAAAAGCGGAAGCGAAGTGGAAGAACTTTTAGCTGATCAGGAGTGGATAGAGAAAACAACTCAGCACGATGGCTTTGTTGATATATCTCTTCAAAATGCAGAGAAACGTATTGCAGAAGTGATGAAAATTTTAAAAGATATTCCAATTGATTCGGTTTCAGTGCGCATACCTTCACTAGAAGAAGTATTTCTGAATTATACAGGAAGAACAATCCGTGAGGAGGAAGCTAGTTCAAAAGATCGTATGAGACAACATTCCAGAGCAATGAGGAGGTAAAATTATGAATAGCGCAATTTACATTATCTGGTATCGTAATGTACTGAAATATTTCAGAATGAAGAGCCGGATAATCGGTAGTTTGGGAATGCCGTTTTTCTTCCTGGTGATTATTGGTTTTGGTTTGGATTCGGCTGTTTCTGTTCCCGGAATGACCACAAGCTATGTTGATTTTATTGCACCGGGTATTATCGCGATGAGCATTCTGTTTTCAAGCATGTTTTCAGGAGTACAGCTCGTGATCGATAAGCAGATTGGATTTCTCAAGGAAACATTGGTCGCTCCGGTTTCCCGTATGGAACTAATGTTCGGACAAGCTCTGGGTGGAGCTACAACTGCTATGATACAAGGGTTACTGGTTTTTATCATTTCTATGTTTATTGGACTGGAGATTCCTTCTTTTACTGGAGTACTGATTTCTCTTGGGTTTATGTTCCTGATCGGTCTCTCTTTTACTTCCGTTGGCATTGCTTTTGCCTCACGCATGGAAGATACACACGGATTTCAACTGATAGTGAATTTTGTACTTTTTCCGGTTTTTTTCCTGTCCGGGGCATTGTTTCCTCTTGATCAAATTCCCAAATGGCTTTCGTTTTTAACCTACATTGATCCGCTCACGTATGGAGTTGAAGGTATTCGCTACGGCATGCTTGGAGCTTCGCAGATTGATCCGCTTGTATGTTTTGCGGCCCTTGGAGGTTTTCTTGTTATTGTATTATTTTTGGGAAGCTATCTTTTTAAACGGATCAAAATATGACCAGGAATAAAATGCAATGTAGATTATATAAATCGGCAAATTCAGAAGTAGAGGTAAAAATTAAAATGTAAATATTTTGTTTAGTGTTAGATATTGGATGTTTGATTTTGATGTTAGATGTTAGATGTTTGATGTTTAGATGTTTGATATTTAACAATAGAACAATAGAACAATTTAGCAATAGAACAATAGAAAAATATCCAGATGAAAAGAATTCTCATTACCGGAGCAACAGGCAATGTGGGACAGGCAGTTGTTCAGCACTTATCCCTGATTAACACTGATAACAAAATTATTATTGGAGCACATAATCTGGCAAAAACAAAAAAGGTGTTTGCTGATTTTTCAAATATAGAATATGTGTATTTTAATTTTGAAGATCCATCAACCTTTCATGGGGCATTAAAAGATATAGATAGTGTGTTTTTATTACGGCCACCTCACATCTCAAATGTTCAGAAATATATTGCGCCCCTGATAGAAGTTATAAAAGCTAAAGGAATTAATGAAATCGTTTTTCTTTCTGTACAGGGAGCAGATAAAAGCAGATTTATCCCACACCATAAAATTGAAAAACTTATTTTAGAAAAAGGGATAGACTATATTTTTCTGAGGCCATCCTATTTTATGCAGAATTTGACTACCACTTTGATTAAAGATATTCAACAGCATGGGAAGATTATTTTACCCGCCGGAAAAGTTGGGTTTAATTGGGTGGATGCACTAAATGTCGGAGAAATGGCAGCTATTTTGTTGGATAGATTTGACCATTACAAAAATCAGGCATACGAAGTAACGGGTTATGAAAATAAAAATTTCAGAGAAGTTGTAAGCCAGATAAATAAGCTAATCGGCACAAAAATACAATACAAAAATACAAACCCTTTAAGCTTTTATCGCATTAAAAGAAGAGAAGGGGTAGGGAGAGGAATGATTTTGGTTATGATAATGCTGCATTTTTTCCCCCGTTTTCAGAAATCACCTGGAATCTCAGGGTTTTATGAGAAGGTTACAGGAAAAAACCCAACCAGCCTTGGAGAATTTATTTTAAGAGAAAAATTATCGTTCCTTAACACTATTGACAATCCTTAATTGTAGTTTCATTAAAGAGAAGGAGCACTCAATTTTAGAGGCTGTGTGAAAATGCAAATGTATTAGGATTTATTGCGAAACTTTAGACCTTAAAAGAACAAATTTTCTTTTTTAAGTGTTAAATGTTTGACATACAATTGTTTGTGTTTTTTTAAGGGTTTGTCAAAACAAACCTTTAGTTTATAATTTGATTCCATTTGTTTGTCAAAAATCGGACAAATAATTCTTTTAAATCCCAACTCATATCTCATATTGCCGTAAGATTTAAGAAAATGATTTTTATGATTATTGACAAAATACATAAATTCATTTCGCTCTTTGCTGTTCTGGTTATATTTAATGGATGTGAAAATGAAACTGCTCCGAAAATCAAAACCAATCTGAATAGCGATGTTATAAGTAGTACTGTCTGGTTATCGGTAGATAAGAATGGTGATCCTAAAATTGATGATTATCAGAAATGCAAGCTATTTTTTAAGAATAACAAGAAATATGAAATCCGAAAGACCTTTGTTTACACCGAAAGTACTTATCGGAATCCGGGTATATACGAAGTTCGGGATAGTGTGATTGAATTGAAGTCTTTTGATGGTTCAGAACAATTGGGTAAAATTTATGTCTTTGAGGATGATCAATTGCATTTAGAATGGAATAATTCTACTTTATTGGGTGATGGTACCGAATTATTTGTCAGGACAGATTAATTGTTGCAAATATTGAATGGTTTGTTAAAATTTTAGATTTTCATAGTTGCCTTGGTTAGAGGAAAGAGCCGGATTGTTGAACTTAATCCGGCTCTTTCTTATTTTAACATAATCAGAAAAGTTTCGTGTTTTTGTCAACCATATTTATGATAGGTCATAGATCAAACCCGAAACCTGAAACCCATTTTCCCTACCAATTTCCATCTGCAACTAATCTAAAGTAAACACTACAGGCATGGTGAATGAAACCTTGACAGCTTTACCCCGTTGTCTTCCCGGTTCCCATTTTGGGCTTTTCTGAATTGCATCTACAACAGCCCGGTCTAATGACGGATCAACTCCTCTGAGTATTGAAACTCTTTCTGCCAGACCCAGTTCATTTATTATAAAACGGGTATAAATGGTACCTTCAATTCCATTTTCCCTGGCTATTTCCGGATAGATCAAATGAGATTGTATATAGTTTCGAAAACCCTCGATGCCTTTTCCTTTAAATGTGGGCATTTCTTCTACACTTATGAAAATTTCCTCCGATTCTTCCTCCTCCTCTTCCTGTGCAAATGCGTCAATGCTTACACGCGTTTCCTGATCCGCTTCTGTTTCTTCAAGAACCAGTTCGTCTTCAATTTCAACGTCATCATCAACGATATTAATAACCTCTGTTGTTTTAGGTGGTGGTGGAGGCGGCTCCTTTCTCATATCCTGTCGTGTAATAGGAATTGTTTCCTGCTCAATTTCTGCCTCCGATGATGTGTCGAAATTTTTTGTAACAGGAGATTTTGTTGGCCATTCAAAGGCAATGAGGACTAATGCCAGGGAAATAATGAATCCTATCTCGAAGAAAATAACTTTTTTCCCCTGAAGGTTTGCTTGTTTTGATTTTTTTAATTCCATGTTTTACTATTTTATAGTCTAAGAATCAGTTTTTAAACCTTTTTTAGAGGTTTAAAAAATACTATCAAAATTTATGCCTATTGGTTTATTGTTCTGTTTATCAATAATTAAAATGTATTGTATGTTATGTTTATATACACAAAACTGTTCAGTTTTGTTCATTAGGATGTGCGTTTTCGTACAAAAGTTTTTTCAGGTATATTCAGGAGCGTATGCTGTTAGATTTTATAGTGTTAAAAATAAATCCTGATAAGTGAAATTCAGAATAACGTCAAAAAGAAGAATAAGTTGAGACAGGCAATTCTATTTCCATTGATTGTTATCTTAAGCTTGTAATCCCGGATGGGACTA
>CAYFRV010000147.1:0-7128 GCA_964345495.1 uncultured Bacteroidales bacterium
TAAGTAACCATGTATACTTTTAAATTGCAAGGAAGATCGGAACTTTTAGGTAAAATCGACTTAACATTAGCAGGAAAAACCAGGGTTGTCGAAACGGATTGTTCTTACCCGAAGAAAACCTCCGGAGATAAAATTCTCTTAAAAGGTGAAACAACAATTAATCTGCATAATTTCTCATTAACCCCGCCAAAAAAAATGCTGGGACTTATAAATGTTGATGAAACAATTTTGATTAACTTTGAAGTAGCCCTGAATAATATATAAAGTATAAAAAGTGAAATTCAGTACTAAAATACGATACGGCATCCGCACGATGCTTGAGATTGCTCTCCACGAGGAAGATGAGGGCATTTTGCAAAAAGAGATCGCAAAAAATCAAGGACTCTCTTTTAAATACCTTGATCAGATAGTTTCAGCATTGAAAGCTTCAAATCTGATTTCTACCGTCAGAGGAAAAAAGAGTGGATACAAACTCACGCGAAAACCTTCTGAAATTACCATGCTGGATATTCACAATGCATTTGAACCCGGGCTTTATATCGTCGATTGCCTTTCAGAACATATTGAGTGCCCTTCGGAGAAAAGATGTGCGCCAAGAAATTTGTGGAAAGGCTTAAATTCCCATATTGAAAATTATCTGGCACAGGTTACGCTTGAAGACCTAAAAAAAGACCAGCTCCGACTGGATGCACAGGAGCAGTGAAGAGGCGAAAGGGCCAAGTTGAGAAGAAGTGAATTTGCCTAAGTAAAGTGACTCAATTTGGATAAATACCGGTCAATAAATGAAAGAAGCTTTTTCAGTAAGTTAAAAACTAACATATAATAAAGCACAGCAGTTCCAATCCAGATCATGGCAAGATTAAACCATAATGTGTCTATTTTGTATCCTTTGACAATCTTAACGGGAGCATAAAAATGAGCTCTTCCCCAATCTGATGGCGGTTCCATGAAGATTGGATCCTTCTTTTGGATTAATTCATCCGTTGTTTCATATATACTTTTCACTTCATGCGAATTGGTAACAATTTCTGCCAATCTTTGATTGTGGTTTTCCTGCTTCAGTTCCCGTATCCATTCTCTTCCGTGTGTTTCAACCAGGGAATCGTGTATTTCTCTTTTCTCTGTTGATGCCCTCTTACCTATCTTTAGATAGTGCAATTTGATATAAACCAGGTAGTTTTTTAGTTCTTCGTAAACGTCTCCCTTCAGCCCATCAATGGTGACGTTATTTAAATATTCAAACGGTGGTTTATCGGCATCTTCATGTAATTTTACAAGTTCATTTCTGATGATGCGTAAGTCATTTTTTGTTTGCCCGGTTTTTTTATTTTGTCCAATATTGCGAATAGCCAGGTCAAGTTTTGCTTCAAGTTCGGGAATAAGATAGGAGGTTACATAATCGGCCTCACTTATTCGTTTTTCCTGATCAAAGAAATGTTTTTGGAATTCATTCTCTTTAAACTGCTCCACAGTTAAAGCTTCATAAGCCCATCGAGTGACCATCAAATCACCTGTCAAGGGAACATGCTTTTTGTTGGTGATGCTATCATGAAGGTCATCGAAATTGATCATCGCACCACCTAAAAGAAGATGAGGAACCAGAATCAATGGAATCAGAATATAAATGGTTATCACTGAATTCAGGCTTGCTGAAATATTCAGTCCTATCAGATTGCCAAAACACGAGGTTGAAAATAAAATAAGCCAAAAGGGAAGCAACATACCCTGAATGTCTAATATCAGGTTACCTATTAATACAAAAGTGAAAGTTTGAATTCCGGAGAGGACAAAAAGATATATCACTTTTGAGTTCAGGTAACTCACCCATTTCAGGTTAAGAAAAGATTCTCTTTCAAGGATTTTCCGGTCTTTTATAATTTCTTCTGCACTCACAGTAAGGCCCATAAAAAAGGCGACCACAACAGCCATGAAAAGAAAAATCGGGAGGTTTTTATTCTGTGCAAAAATATAGCCATTGGGTGTGATGTATTTTGAAAAATAGCTCAGGATAACTGCAAGTATGGGTGATTCCAGCATATTTAGAAGGATATACTGTTTGTTAGAGATCTTAGCGAAAAAGTTTCTTTGGCTAAATATTACAAATTGTTTCCATGCATTTGGGATGCTGAAATTCACAGTAGGTAATCTTGTTTCGGTTTCGTTTCGTTTTAAACGGGATTCAATCTTATTTTTGTATCGCTGATACCATGTTGCAGGTTCTGTGTCTCTTTTTTTGAGCGGCTCACCATTTTCGTTAATCTGTGGGGATTCAACAATTTTCAGAATTTGTTCGGGATTTACATTTCCGCAATGCGGACATTCGCTTTCGGCTGCATTTACCTGTGAAGCCACAGTTTTAAAGTATACTACGGCATCTATCGGATTTCCCTGGTAAATCGGATATCCTCCCTTATCTAAGATCCATATTTTGTCGAATAGTTTATAAATTTCAGAAGAAGGCTGATGAATATTTACAATTAGCAACCTGCCGTTTTCTGCTTGTTTTTTAAGCAAATTCATGACTTTTTCCGAGTCCATGGAGGATAAACCGGTTGTGGGTTCGTCTATAAAAAGCACGTAGGGTTCCCTCATGAGCTCAAGTGCAATGTTCAGCCTCTTCCGCTGACCTCCACTAATAAATTTATTAAGCGGATCACCAACTTTTAAGTCTTTTGTTTCAAGAAGATCGAGGTCTTCAAGCGTTTTGGTTACTTTATTATGTAGCTCTTCTTTGGTGAAGTCTTTAAAACATAGTTTTGCATTATAATACAAATTCTGATAGACAGTTAACTCTTCAATGAGCAAGTCATCCTGTGGAATATAACCAATCAAACCCTCCAGCTGGGCAGAGTTTGCATGAAGATCATGCCCGTTGATGGTTATTTGCCCATTATGTATCGGATATTTTCCATTTAAGACGTTCAGCAGTGTTGATTTACCCACACCGCTTCCTCCCATAATTCCAATTAATTGACCCGATTCCTCTGATATATTCAGTTTTTGAATTCCATTTTGACCATCGCTAAATTTGAATTCAATATCATAGGCATTGAAAAAGAGCTGTATCTGATTCTTTTCCAAAAGAAATTTTGAAACAATATCATGGTAATAAATTGGCGATATATTAGGCCCGCTGATAATAGAACCACTTTTGAAAAAATAGGCATGCCCGGGAATAATTTTGCGTCCTTCAAGGAAAAGATTTAATTGCCCAAAATACCGAAAAACATAAGAATCTATACTTTCCAGGTAAAGAAAAAGTATTCTTCCGTATAGATTTTCTTTATAAATATGCTTATAGGGTTGATTATGAATGTTTCTTGTCTTTTTTTTCAAAATCCAGTTAATGCTTTCTCCCCATTCTGTGCGTTGATTGTCAATCAGCAGCACTTTGTCCTTATCTATTTTTTCCGGAGAACCCTCAAAAACCAATCCCTTGCTGTTGGCAATTTCCGACTCATTTATATTAAAAGATTTTCCAACTGTATGAATAAACTGTAATTCCTTTTCTGTTACTTCATTGTCCGAATAAATAAATTCCAGTAACTGGACAAAAACCACCAGGCGCTCATATCTTAACAAGCCTTTTTTGATCTGGCGGCATACATTGGTGATTTGAAAAGAAATCAGTGAATAACTCTCTATGGGAGTATCGGTATTGTTTTTTAGTTCTCTGTGGTAAAATTCGAAATAATTGTCAAACAGCCTTAAATACTCATCTAATAGTTCTTTATTAAGGAATCTTTTAAGGTACTCCTGAACAATCTTTTTTTCTGCCTTGCTCAACTCTTTGACGCGAATGTTTGCAACAATTGCAAATAAATGGATCAGGGCATTAAGTATTGATTCACTCATATTATCGAACAGGTTATTATCTCTCTCACAAATTTAAGAATAACCCATATATTAAACTAACGTATAATCCTTAAAAATTAAAAAACCGCCTTTTAAACAAAAGACGGTTCTTAAATCTTGTAATATCTGCTGATTACGATATGATATCGTTTCTCAGTTTAGCTGTTTGTGTTTGAATCTTCATTACCTGCTCTTTGTTAAACCCGTCTTTATCAAGATTCTTATAAGTATTTTTTATTGGTGTTAAGCCTTCGATAATTTTATTTATTGACTCATGCTCTTTGTGAGGTTTTATAGCTTCCAGCAGATCATTAAGAGTTTCTTCCTGGTTTTCAATTAATTTCACTATCTCTTTATTGTGATAGGTCGTTTCTGAAATATGGGTTGTAATGTACATAGCTTCAATCCAGCTTCCGGCAACAACTAATAAAGACAATTCATCCTTTCCTTTTTTGTTCATGTATTCATACGTATCATAAAAGGAATCTGAAATTAAACTGACTAATTTTTCTTTGTTATCCAGATTCTTCTCAACTTTATCGTAAAAATCAACAGAAAAGGCACCTGTGATTCCCAGTTCCTGAATTAATGTTTTTGTAACATTCATGTAATCTTTAGTGTATTGTTTCATTCCGTAAGCGCTGGTATAGCTCAGGTCTGCACTATAAACACCCAGGTTCATTGCCTGTTTGTCTTCAGCAACATATTTATCCACATTTTCAACATCGTTGGAAATACCAATAATAAAACCGGCACCAATTTCATTCAGCTTTTTTGTTATGTCAAAAGTGGTAGGGATAGGATAAACGACCTCTTCTACTTGTTTTTTTACATCTTCTTTTGATATTTTTTCGCTTTTTTCTGAAGTCTTATCTTCTCCTTCTTTTGTGGATTTTTTACAGTCTGTTAAGGCAAATACAACGGCTAATGAAAGTATAGCCAGCATTCCGCTTCTTAAGAAAGGTTTAATTGTTTTCATTGATATTATGTTTTTATGAGATTATACATTATGTCTAAGAGATAACATTTGCAAATTAAATATTTTTTCTGAAAATCCCCAATATCATATCTTCAAATTGATTTATATTTTAATATCCGAATTTCTTTACTAAATATCCGAATAATAAGGTGGAAAAAAAAGTAAAAGAGCTGTAAACTACTGCTACCATAGCCATTTCTCTGTGTTCCAGAAGCGAACTTGCTACATATATGGCCAAAGCGCTGTTCTGAAGACCCACCTGGATACTTATCGTGTAATTATTTCGGTTGTCAAGCCCCATCTTTCTGGAATAGAAAAAGCCCGCTAACATGGCTACAAAGTTAAGCCCAATTGCATAAGGAAATAAATAACCATACTTTGAGATTCCTATATCCGTTGTCTGTTCTTCATATATTATTAGTGCTGCAAATACAGAAAAAAGTAGTACAGTCATGATAACCCGCATAGGTCTGGAAAGCATACTTGCCAGCCTGACATTTTTATGACGGATGTACATTCCCAGGAAAGTCGGTATAAGTGTGGTGTAAAATATTTTCAGTATGGTACTCAAAAAAGGAAGTTGAATAGTAGTGGTATGACCCATAAAAACAGCCAATCCAAGGTTAACGATTAACGGCAGTGTAATAAGAATTAACAGACTATTAACTGCTGTCAGTGATATGCACAAAGCTACATTTCCTCTTAGTAGATGAGCAACCAGATTGGATGCAGACCCACCGGGGCATGCTGCAACTAATATAAAACCTACCTTTACAACCGGTGGAAGGTCTGTAAATCCAACCAGCAAAAAGGCAATAAGCGGTAATAAAATCATTTGGGCGATTAATCCGGTAAAGATAGCCTTTGGGTAAACAAATACATTCTCAAAATCCCGCTTTTCAAGCGATAATCCAAGGCCAAACATAATGATAATGAGCACGAAGGGGAGAAAATAGGATGAAAATGTTGTTGAATCCACAGTATAAGGGTTGTTTCACATTTTTTAGCCGTACTAAATTAAGAAGAATTACAGACTTATAAAAATGACCTGTGTTTTTGGGGAATAAGAAAGGCCTGCCCACAAATTTGTAGACAGGCATTTTAGGGGAGATATACTATTACTTTGCTTTATCTTTAATCGTACAGCCTATAGCCTTTGTTTTTTCCGGGTTTGGGTCTTTGTCTTTTAGCAAGGCGTTTACTGCATCAGCGAGATAGGTTTTTGTAACCTTTTCCGGGTTTTTATAATTATCATCAATGGTTCCTATATACCGGACTGTAAATTTGTTTTTTTCATTTTTTAATACAAACACATGGGGCGTTCGCGTTGCACCATAGGCTTTATAAACTTCTTGCTTTTTATCCAATAGGTAAGGAAACGTATAGTTTTTGTTCCTTGCCCTTTTCTTCATATTTTCAAAGGAATCTTCCGGAACGAGTTTCGGATCATTCGGATTAATGGCTACTACCGGATATCCTTTTGATGCAAACTTTTTGTCAACGTCAATTATTCTTTGTTCATACGCTTGGGCGTAAGGACAATGATTACAGGTAAAGATAACAATAACTCCTTCTTTGTCTGAATAATCAGAAAGAGATACATAAGTGCCATCAACATTTTTTAAATTGAAATCCGTTGCTTCGTCGCCAATGTCATAACCCTGAGACATGGCAAATGGTGCCATTAAGGCTCCCAATAAAATAGTTAATAAGAATCGTTTCATGGTATATCAAATTTTGAATTAATTACTTGCTCTAACTCTTTATAAGTAAATTCTTTTTCAAAGAACAACCGTTTATCTTTGTCATAAATAAGTGTTGCGGGTATCCCCCCTGACCATTCCGGACTGACCTTATCGATCCATGAATTGCTGTCAGGGTCATCTAACACAACTACTTCAGATGTTATGTTATGCTTATTCTTAAAATCCTTAACTTTTTTCGTAACGTTGCTCCCAAAATCCATGCTTGTGAGGATGATTTTCAATTTCCTGTTCTTATAGTTTTCTTCGAGCTTATTAAAAGCAGGCATTTCCTTTATGCATGGTGCACACCAGGTTGCCCAGTAATTAACTACATAGGTGATATCATCTTTTTGATGCAACAAATGTTTATAGTCATCAAACGAAGTATATGTTTTTATGGGCTGCCCTGAGATTGTTCCGGACAGAATTGCGAAAAAGAACAATAAAAATATATTTTTCATTGGTATTTTTTTTAGAGAAACAATTCATCCAGGAAAAAGTTTTGTAATTTTAATTTTCAGAATGAGAAACATTCAGTTATTAAAAATG
>CAYFRV010000148.1:0-4834 GCA_964345495.1 uncultured Bacteroidales bacterium
TGGAAAATAAACTGTCAAGATATTATAATAACATTGGAAATGTTAAAATACAGAAAGATTTGCCAGAAGAGGCAATGGACTATTATAGACAGGCTTTGCAATATGTGGAACCTGAAAAGAATTTGCTTTTAAAAACAAACATCTTAATGAATCTGGGTATCTCTCATCAGGAATTAGGGAATTTTGATGCAGCGGTTACATCCTATAACCAGGCTTATGAAATTGCAGTAGAAACCAGAGATGCTAAGAGTATTGTTAAGAGCTTGCAAAACCTTGGTGCTGTTTACAACTCCCTGGGTAATAACAGGAAAGCAATAGAATACTTTAACCGGGCCTATAGAGAGGCTGAAAAACAAGGGAATATTCATATCCTTATGGAAATTTCCGAATCACTGTATTCAATTTATAAATCCCAGGGCGATTATCAAAAAGGTATTTCCTACCTGGAACAGCATTTAAATTTAAAAGATTCTATCTTAAATATTGAAAAGACAAAAGAGATAGAACGACTTGAAGCAAAATATGAGGCTAAACAGAAGGAACAACAAATCAATTTGTTAGAAAAACAAAATCGTGTAAACGAATTGGAACTGGCTAAAGAACGCGAAGAAAAAGCACGGCAAAAGTTACAGGCATTGATTTTCTTTGGAGTTGCTGCTCTTGCTATAGGTATGGCAATACTATTTGCTTACCAGAATAAACGAAAGAAACGAATCAACAGGCTTCTTCAGGAACAATACAACCAAATTGAAGAGCAACAGGAGGAGATCAAAACGCAGAATGAACGGCTTTCCAGGTCTAATGAAATGAAAGATCAGATGTTCCGGATTATAGCCCATGATTTGAGAAGTCCTTTAATCGCAATGGATGATGTGGCAAGACTTATTCCTTATGCTATTGAAGAGAAGGATTTTGATTCTTTAAACGAGCTGTCTTCCAACTTACAAAATTCTGTTTCGAGGATTCTGGATCTCACAGATAATTTACTCTCCTGGTCAATGAGCCAGAGTGATGAAATGACTTATCACCCGGAAAATGTATCCTTGTACGATACCGGGAAACAAACCCTGGAAATTTATTTTGCCATTGCCCGGATGAAGCAGATCAATTTAATGAACAATATTGACACCGGAATCTATGTTTATGCAGATAAAAATATCCTGATGACCGTATTCAGAAATTTGATCAATAATGCCCTTAAATTTACAAAGGAAGAGGGAATGGTTAGTCTGGGAGCCCGGAATGAAAATGACAAAGTAACTGTATGGGTTCAGGATACGGGTGTCGGAATGGATGAAGACAGAGTAAAGTCTATATTTGATCTGGAAAAGACAAGAAGTGCAGGAACAAATGGGGAAAGCGGTAATGGCTTAGGATTATTCTTCTGCAAAAAGTTTGTACAGGTGAACAGGGGAGAAATTACTATCCAAAGTGAGAAAGGAAAAGGCACCATTGTCTGTTTTACGCTACCTAAAGCCGAAAGTGCAGTTTATAGTTAATCTGATGTAATTTCTTTTAAAAAGAGGGACTTATGAAGGCGATGATTTTAAATAAAACAGCAGATCTGAATAAAACGGATGCTCCATTGCAGATGGAGGAACGAGACATACCAAAACCTTCGGCAGGAGAAATCCTGATTCGGGTTTCCCGTTGTGGAGTTTGTCATACAGAGTTGGATGAAATCGAAGGAAGAACTCCTCCGTCATATTTTCCAATTGTGCCGGGACACCAGGTTGTAGGTTATGTGGAAGAACGAGGAGTCTCTGCTACTCGTTTTAACATTGGAGATCGGGTAGGGGTTGCATGGATTTTTTCAGCCTGTGGGAAATGTAAGCAATGCCTGAATAATAACGAAAACTTATGCTTAGATTTTCAGGCCACAGGGAGAGATGCTGATGGTGGTTATGCCGAATATATGGTCGTGCCACAAGAATTTGCTTACAATATCCCCGCTTCCCTTAATGATTCAGAAGCTGCTCCATTATTATGTGCAGGTGCTATCGGTTACCGTTCGCTCAGACTTACAAATCATCAGAATGGGCATAACCTGGGACTAACAGGATTTGGAGCTTCCGGGCATTTAGTCCTTAAAACTGCTAAGCATCAATATCCCGATTCTAAGATTTTTGTTTTTGCGCGCAATCCAAAAGAACGGGATTTTGCAGAAAATCTGGGAGCATTCTGGACTGGCGACACAGCTGATACTCCGCCCGAAAAACTGGATGCAATTATTGATACCACACCTGTATGGAAGCCGGTGGTGGAGGCTTTAAAACATCTGGATGCAGGTGGAAGGTTAGTAATTAATGCTATACGGAAAGAAAATGTGGATATTAATTATTTAAAAAATATTGACTACCCGGAGCATCTATGGATGGAAAAAGAGATAAAAAGTGTAGCCAATGTTGCACGAAGAGATGTAAGGGAATTTTTGCAAATTGCCTCAAATATTCCGATTAAACCAAAATATGAAGAATATGCATTAAAGGATGCCAATAAAGCGCTAATGGAAATCAAACAAAGCAAAATACACGGAGCTAAAGTTTTGAAGATTAGTTGATCAATGAATTTTTTATTTCGTATCTTTTATATATTTTTGAAAGTATATTGTAAACGACAGACATAAAAAAAATAAACTATGAAAAGGACCGGATTATTTATTTTCGTTTTTATAATTATAGGTCTCATTTTAGGTTACCTTATTTTTGGAAGAATAGCAGGTGAATATGTTGATCTGAAAATTGTTTTCAGTCAATCCGAAAACGCTCTTGAGTCTATAGGAAGAAATATTGCTGGTTTAGAACAGATGAAGCAGAATATACTAATTTCCGGAGGCGCTGGTGGTGTCTTAGGCCTTATAATATCACTCATTCGCCGCAAATAAATAACTAAAGCCTTTACTGGTTTGGAGTGCTGATCCACATCATAAAGAGACTTTGTGAAAATGCAGCTTGATTTCAATGATTTACCACGTCATTTATGGCGTGGATTAGGTTTCTAATTCTCCCAGAAGAGGCTTTAGCCAGGAAAATAAATTGAGACAGCTTAAGGATATAAGTAACTTTTGGGCTAAAGCCCGGAAAATTCCACGGAGTCCTACCAGAGGCTGTCTAAAAGGTAATTAAATTAGATTTTCAGGAAATCTACAGAAACGACTTTTTAGACAGCCTCCTGAATGCCTCCGATACCCTATGTTTATAGCGAATGTAGCACCGACAAATAATTTATTAAGATTTTAAACAATATCCTTACAATTTTGTAAGTTTTATGTAATGAAATAAGGAAAAAGATAAGGATTGTTTAAAAATTTTATAATTTATTTTAACGCAGGCAAAAAATTGAAAAACCCTAAAAAAGTATTAAATTTGCCTAAAATAAGATTTGGGAATGTGTGCTTTCATCTACTAATTCAATCACTCTCTCATTAGTTTATAATCGCCTTTTTTAAACCCCTGTTTTTTAGCAATCGGTTTCAAAAGTTATAACTTCTTTAAAAACAGCGAAAATTTGTAAAGAATTGTAACTGCCGGGAAATAACGATAAACAATTAAAAACTAAGACAATGAACATTTATGTAGGAAACCTTGATTATGGGGTGGATGAAAGTGACCTGAAGAAAGTATTTGAAGAGTATGGCTCAATAACTTCTTCAAAAATTATTATGGATAAGTACAGTGGCAGAAGCAAAGGATTTGGTTTTGTTACCATGGAAAATCAGCAAGAAGCAAAACAAGCCATAGAAGAGCTTAACGGAGCCACATTCGAAAACAGAACAATGGTTGTAAATGAGGCAAGACCAAAGAAAGAAAATTATTAAAATTAGAAACAAAGTAAGTTATGACAAAAGGAAAAGTAAAATGGTACAATGAATCCAAAGGATATGGTTTTATTGAGCCGGAAAATGGTGAGGATGTATTCGTACACCGAACAGGATTAGTTGACTCGAATGAAGGGCTGGAACCAGACGAAGAAGTTGTTTTCGATATCAAAGAAGGCGATAAAGGCCTTATGGCTATTAATGTAAAACTAGAAAATTAAAAATAGAGATGAAATCATTTAGTATTGGTGATCTTAACATATCCGTTCCTATCATTCAGGGTGGAATGGGCATTGGAATTTCTTTATCCCGGCTTGCATCGGCAGTTGCTAATATGGGTGGAATTGGTGTTATCTCAACAGTGGGCATAGGCCTTGTGGGTGAACATCCCAATACTAGCTATAGAAAAAGCAATATTGACGCAGTAAGGGAAGAGATAAGGAAAGCCCGTGAAATGACTTTTGGCCCTCTTGGGGTTAATATTATGACTGTTCTGTCTAATTTTTCAGACATGGTTAAAACCTCCATTGAAGAAAAAATTGATGTAATATTTTCAGGAGCCGGGTTACCATTAGATTTACCAAAGTACCTGGGAGAAGGTATAAAAACGAAACTTGTGCCAATAGTTTCCTCAGCTCGTGCGGCTGCTATTGTGTGTAAAAAGTGGAAACAAAATTATAACTATTTACCCGATGCACTTGTTGTCGAAGGTCCTAAAGCCGGTGGGCACTTAGGATTTAAATCAGAAAGCCAATTATATACCGATAATAATACTTTAGAAAACCTGGTTTCCGATGTGGTGCAAGTCTCCCGGGAGATGAAAGAGAAATACGGCAAAGATATCCCTGTAATTGCTGCAGGTGGTATTTATAGCGGAAAAGATATGTATCAGATTATGCAAAGAGGTGCTGCTGCCGTACAGTTAGGGACACGCTTTGTTGCAACTGAAGAGTGCGATGCTTCTTATGAATTTAAAAATGCCCTGGTTGAGGCACAGGAAAAGGATGTTAAGATTAT
>CAYFRV010000148.1:4934-7123 GCA_964345495.1 uncultured Bacteroidales bacterium
GCTTCCGCAGATTACTAAAACGAATTATTAACTAAAAACAAATAGATTATGGGAAGATCCAATGAAACGTACAAGAAAAAAGAAGTAAGAAGCAAAAAAGAGAAAAAGAAAAAAGACAAGGAACAAAAAAAACAGGCCAGAAAAAATAATGAGAAGCAGAGCATGGACGATATGATCGCCTATGTTGATGAAAATGGAGTGATTACCAATACTCCTCCGGATCCTGCTGATAAAGAGGAGATCCAGGCAGAAGAGATTGAAGTTGGCGTACCAAAAAGTGAAGGAAAAGACAAAGATGATCCAATTAGAAAGGGCGTTGTAACCTTTTTTAACGATTCCAAAGGATATGGATTTATCAAAGATTCTGAAAGTAAAGAAAGTGTTTTTGTGCATGTGAATAATTTAATTGACGATGTCAACGAAGGAAATCTGGTCAGTTTTGAAGTTGAAAAGGGACATCGCGGTCCTGCTGCAGTGCGGGTAAAGCATTTCAAAGAAGACAAAGAAAACAAAGAAGATAAAGAAGAATAAAACGTTCTGTATATTAAACAGTATGTTCCATTAAAAATATCCTGAACATTCAACTCTGTAATTCAATTGGGAATCTCTTAAATTAAAGAGATAATGTATGTTTAAAAAGTTAAACTTAAAGAGTGTTCAGGATACATTTTTTTAGATTCCGGTAAGCGCATTTATAATTCCCCCACCTTCATATTACCATCATAAGTGATTTTCGTTTTATTGGATTTTAGTAAATATCTTATTAATTTAGTTAGCAGTATAACGTTTCTAAGTTTTTTATAAATTAAAAATCTTAAACGATATTCCTATGAAGATCTCGTTTATAGCACTTAGACCAAAGTACAGCTCTTACGGTTTATTCAGTATTGCTCCGCTTGGCCTTTTATATATGGGAACGATATTAAAGAACGAAGGGCATGAAGTGGCGGTATATGATGAAGAAAGGAGTCATATCTATAAATCCGGGGGGCAAATTAATCAGGAGATACTAAACTCAGATTTTGTAGGTGTTTCAGTAATTTCACCTACAGCAGATAAAGCGATCGATTTTCTCAGGAAAATTAAGGTTCAGAACCCAAATATCAGAACTGCTGTAGGAGGACCGCATCTGTTAGGGGATGAACAAGCCCGGAAGTTTGCCGAATATGTGGATGTAGTTGTGCAAAAAGAGGGTGAAACTATTATAGAGGATGTAGTTGAAGGAAAATATAATGGAATCATTCAGGGCTGTATTGTTGAAAATCTGGATAGTTTGCCAGTACCTGATTTTAGTCTTTTAAGATACACGAAAAAAAAGTTTCTTGATTTTTTTAAACTAACGCCAATCTCCACAACCCGAGGTTGCCCAAGAAATTGTGAGTTTTGTACAGTGAGCAATATTCATGGAAAAAGCGTTCGACGCCGCAGTGTAGACCTGGTAATGGAGGAAATGAAACAGCGGTTAGAAGAGGGCTATAAACGTATCTTCTTCGTTGATGATAACTTTTCTGTTCAGCCTTCAAAGCGCATACCGTTGCTAAAGGCAATGATTGAAGAGAAGAAAAAAGGACATTGGTTTGAGAGTCTTATTGTTCAGGATGAAGTACCGGCACTGTTAAAGGCTGGTGAAGAATACATCCGGTTGATGAAAGCGGCCGGCATAAAAACAGTTATGCTGGGAGTTGAGAGTTTCGATGATGAAAAACTTCGGGCAATGCATAAGCATCATAAAGAAAGCGATTCTGAACAAGTTATTCGAATGTTGCAAAAACACGGGATCATAATTTATGCCTTTGGCATGGCCAAACCTGAGCTGGATGATGCAAAGTCCATAAAAATGCAATTCGATAAATTAAGAGAAGTAGGCGTGACCTATGCAGATATGACCATTGAAACCCCGGTGCCGGGCACTACTTACTGGGAAAAATGGGAACCAAAGCTTATTGCTGTTAAAAACGGCGAGCCTGACTGGGATAAGTGGACCTTCCTTTCAGCTGTGATACCACCCAAATATATGAGCCCGGAAAAATTTGAGAAAACTGTTAGTAAAAATATGCAAACGTTTTATTCCATCCCGAGGGCTTTTAAAAATCTCTTTAAAGGAAAAATTCGTAAAGCCTTAACCATACTCTATGTCTGGTATATTTCCGGAAGAATGTATGGTTAGGTGAAAATAACCAGGGTTCTGA
>CAYFRV010000149.1:0-7113 GCA_964345495.1 uncultured Bacteroidales bacterium
AGCATTTCCTGCAACGTATATCCGGCGGCTCGTATTTGCTGAGGGACAATGCTTGCGGCGCTCATGCCGGGAATGGTGTTTACTTCCATGAAGTATAGCTGACCGTTTGTATAAATATAATCAATGCGTACGATTCCCCTGCAGTCAAATATGTTGTAGATCTTTGAGGACAGTTGGCGGACTTCTTGCTCTAATTCTTCAGAAATTCTTGCAGGCGTTATTTCGTCAGCCATTCCTTTTGTGTACTTGGCTTCATAATCGAAAAACTCATTTTTGCTGACGATCTCGGTTGAAGGAAATACGTATTCTTTCTCTTCAGTTTTTATTAAACCACATGTCAATTCTGTGCCTTCCAGGTATTCTTCGGCAAGCACTTCGTAGTCTTCTTCAAACGCTTTTTCAATGGCAGCCTCCAGTTCGTTTTCCCGGAAAACCTTTGTTATTCCGAAACTGGAACCGCCCCTGTTCGGTTTTACAAAGCAGGGCAGGCCTGTTTCTTTTATAATTTCTTTTGTGTCATAAGGTTGGTTTTTCCTGATTACTTTAAACCCGGAAACAGGGATGCCATACCCTGTGATGTAGTTTTTACTGAATATTTTATTAAAGGTCAGTGATGAGGATAGCACGCCACAAGTGGAGTAGGGGATGTTCAATGTTTCGAAATATCCCTGTAAAACTCCGTTTTCGCCGGGTGTTCCGTGTATTATGATTAATGCACAGTCAAAATGAATGGTTCCTCCTTCAATGTTGACACTGAAATCATTCTTATTGATTTCATATTCTTTGTTGTCCGATTGAAGTTTCCAGCTGGTGCCGCTAAGGATAATTTTAAAGACATTATAATCAGTGCCTTTTAACGCGTCTTCCAATGTTTTTGCACTGTTCATGGAAACCGGAAATTCCGATGAATTACCACCTGCGAGAATTGCTATATTTTTGCTCATAGTTGTATCATTTACTATATGCAAATATCGATTTATAACTTAACAATTCAAAAAAAGCCGTTAATTTTTATTGACGATAAGCGATGTAATGCCTCCATTTTTCGATTGCTTTGCTCATATCTTCCGGGATATCAGAATCGAAGTGCATGTATTCGCCTGTTGACGGGTGTTTAAATCCTAGTGTTTTTGCATGAAGCGCTTGTCTGGGCAACACCTCAAAACAATTGTGGACAAATTGCTTGTATTTTGAGAATAAGGTCCCTTTCAATATCCTGTCGCCACCGTATTCTGAGTCGTTGAATATAGGGTGACCGGCATATTTTAAATGAATGCGGATTTGATGCGTTCTGCCTGTTTCAAGGCGGCATTGGAGCAAAGAAACGTATCCAAAATCTTCCAGAACTTTATAGTGCGTAATGGCTGGTTTTCCTCTTTCTTCAGCAGGGAAAACCTGCATCACTTTTCTGTCTTTTATATTTCTGCCGATATGACCGGTAATGGTTCCTTCCTGTTCCTCAAACCGGCCCCAGGCTAATGCAACGTATTCTCTGTGTGTAGTTTTATTGAAGAATTGTCTTGCAAGGCTATTCATCGCCACTTCATTTTTTGCCACAACCAGCAGGCCGGATGTGTTCTTATCAATGCGGTGGACTAATCCCGGCCTTACTTCGTCTTCTTTGGTCTTTGGAAGGTCTTTTAAATGGTATAATAGTGCATTTATCAACGTTCCTGAGTAATGACCGTAAGCCGGATGAACAACCATACCAGCTTTTTTATTAACAATGATCAGGTCTTTGTCTTCATACACAATATCAATCGGAATGTTCTCCGGGATGAGTTTGATCTCTTTGGGCGGATGTGCCATCACAATAGAGATGACATCTCCGGCTTTTATCTTGTGATTAGGTTTTACAGGTTTGTTGTTCACTAATATGTTACCTGCAGCAGAAGCGTTTTGAATTTTGTTTCTGGAAGCATCAATCTTGTTTACTAAATATTTGTCTACCCTCAGAGGGCTTTGCCCGTCATCTGCGACAATTCTATAGTGTTCGTAAAGCTCCTGGTTGCTGTTTTCGTTCCGGTTTTCTTCCATAAGTTAGTCTCTTACCATAAATTTTTTTCGGGTTACAGGGACATTTTGTGCATTAATGACTTCAAAAATGTACATACCCTGCGCCAATCGACCTATCTGAATTGTTTTGTTTAACCTGGGTATACTTTTTACTAATCTTCCCTGTATAGAGTATATTCTGGCTGAATACGCTGAGATGTCAGTATCGCTGATCTCTACATTCAGGTAATTTCTGGCTGGATTGGGGTAGAGTTCTAATTCCGGTGGTTCTTTCTTTCTCTTATCTTCTATGGAGGTTTGATCTCCGTTGGAAGGAGGGATATAATTGCCTAAGATCGGCCTCATCATTACGGTTCCTTCATAACCTGATTGCCACCATTTTCCGTCTACAAAATAAAATAATTTGTCGTTATTAACCCGGTTTACATCGAATCCAATGTTTAGCATTTCCGTAGTGAATTTTTGATATCCTACGAAATAATCTCCTTCTTCCAGGTAGGGTTTGTCTTTGAATGAATAATTGTGAAACCGGTTTACCCCATCTTCATATATTTGCGTGAAACCACTTTCGGAATGAATAATATCGCCAGGTTGTCCATTGTCATTCTCCCAGATAAGTATTTTGAAACTTTGGCCTGTGCTGTCAAGTGTCTGGTTGAAGAAGATTTGCAAGCCTTGTAATGTGTCGGCTTTATAATTGTAAAATTTGAGGGCTACTTTAGAATATTCACTACCTTCACCACTCACCCCGTAACCATTTTCTGCAGTTCCGTCATCGTAGGCATAATAATTGAAAAACTTTTGATTATAGCTAATGGTGTCATTCCATCTGTATGGTGCTCGTGCACTTAATGTGTCGGTTACCAGGTAGCTTTTAATTCCAAATAAAGCGGAGTCTTTGTTGTTTTCCGGGAAAATATAGTCAACAGTACGGGGATAGGTTTCGGATGTGTAGGGAGGAATGTCATCACCTGTTCCTCCGGTGAAGGTGAAAGGAGGGTTGCTGCCCATTTTATCGGTTATAATAAATTCTCTGGAAATGTTCCAGGTTTGGTCTCCGATATTTCTATAGGTAATGTATATGCTGTCATTCATTTCGTTAGCATTTGCATTGCTCCAATGATCCCAGGGAATAGATTCGTAATTGTTTAGCATAGGCTTCATTGGTTCTATAAATGCAATATCATTGATTGTTGTGTCATTATGACTTCTTGCTGTGTCGAGCCGGATAAAATCCAGGTTCCAGTGATCTACATTACTTGCTATGCTCATGGTGAAATCTGAAACGCTGGCGTAATTTCTGAATCGAAACCGGAACCCCTCTTTAAGATATTTTTCTTGTTTAATAGGCAGCATAACCTGTCTGAAGGGAGCGTTTTTTACAATGACAGAATCTGTTTTCTGGTTACGTATGTCTTTTTCAATATGAATGGTGTCCTGAAAAACAGCAACGTTCCATACGCTTTTCCATTTTAAGGAATCGGGATTGTAAAACTGGACAACAAGGGAATCAGAAAATTCGGGTGAATCTCCAAGTCCGCCGGGTTGATAAAAGAAACTCAGGTAAATGCTGTCAGCAGGAGTAAAATCCAGATCAATCGGGTTTGAGGTTAATGTGTCGGCAGAAAACCCGGAGCTGTTACCGTGTTTGTAAATATTTCCCTCTGCATTGATGGCGTCAAGTGTTGCAACTCCAATTGAGACAGGGTTCTTGGAATACTGGCGATTAATGAATGCAAGATTGTCTTCCCATAAATCAGGATGCGGATAGCCTGTGGATTTGGCGAAATCTTCTATAAAAGGGACATTAACAGTATCTTCCTGAGCACGGGTTTGTATTTTCAGCGTTTGTTTTTGTTTGTTTTCTTTGAGTATATTTACCTGGTTATGGCCTGTGCCAACTAATATCTCTTTTTGTGCATGTAGTTTTGCTTCGCTAAATATGAATATTGACAGCGCAAAAAGTGCTATGTTAAAAGTTCTCCATTTCTTCTTCATCCATGGGATCATTTAGGTTCGTTGTATCTTTTACGATTTCTGTAGTATCTTCTTTTGGAAGCTTCGTTGAGTCTGTTGTTAGCCAAAGATCAATATAACTTCCAGGCCTTGCTTTCCTGTTTTTTTTATAGGGCGGATATTGTTTCCATACTCTTGCTTCAGATGAGTCTTCTTCGTTTTCTACCGATTCATCATATTTGATAGCGCCAACATTCATTGCTGCCTTTAGAATGGTGTTTTTTGCTTTTTCAAGTTCGTAATTCCTTAGGTCGGGAATTTGTAATCTCTTATTTCCGAGGCCTTTCCCCAGTACCAGATCAACTTTTGTACCTTTGGGTATCATTTTTCCGGGTTCAATTTCTTCTCCATTCACTTTTTGTTTGAGTACATTATTAACGGCAATATCCGGAACATGCTGTAGTTTGCCAACTTTAAGTCCAGAATTGTTCAAAGTGTTTTTTGCCTGACGGTGAGAAACGCCTACTACATTTGGCATATTAACTTTTTCGGGATTAGAGGCATTTTTGGTTATAAATACTTTTCGTCCTTCTTTTACATTAAATCCGGCTTTGGGATTTTGCTTTACTATTGTGGATTTTGGCTGGTCATCATCGTATACGGAGTCGGTTACTTCCACCTCCAGATTGTTATTTTCGGCAATTTTTTCAGCTTCTTCTATTGTTTTTCCTTTGAAGTCGGGAAGAGGAAAAGAATCTCCATGTTGTGTATAAATATTAAGTGCTATAAAAGTAGTGGAAATGATGACGATAGCTACAATGGCAGCGATTATGAGCTGTTTTAAAAAATCTTTACTGGTCAGAAAATGGATTAATTTCATGAGTATCGTTTTATTGTTCTATTGTTGTCATATTTAAGAAAGGAGCGACCTGTTCAGTTCCTTTAGTCTGCAATTTGTTGATGAGGGTTTCATTATATCTTCTCCTGAATTATTACAAATAAACGCTATGGCAAAGATAAAATTATGTTTATAAAACGAAAATATATCTTTATGAAATATATGAAAGTTTAAAGAGCGATAAGCTTCCATTTGCGCTTGGAAAAGCTTCTGAAATGCATAACCTCATACTTGAATACCGGAGATCTATGGTGCCGGCCGTGCTATGGCTGCTCCCCAAATCGGTTAACAAAAGCGAATGATCGCACTGTATATTGATCGTCCTGTAGTTATAATAAATCTTTTGCCTTAGCAGAGGAGATAATAAATGCCGGAGGGCAGGGGCGCAATCAATAGCCTGCAGATGGTTTTGAAATTTTGAGACGCGATTAATCCATCTGTTGAGGCGGACGGACGTTCGACTTTATGTGCACTGAGACCTGACAGGTTTCGAAAACCTGTCAGGTCGGGTACGGGAAGAGTTCAATCCTTATTCTTTTGGATGTGTCGCTGAAAGGGCAAAATTATTGATTTACTAATTTCAAAAAGTGCTGTTTCAATCCTTATTCTTTTGGATGTGTCGCTGAAAGTCCAAATTGTCAAATAAAATAGTTTATTTTAATCTTGTTTCAATCCTTATTCTTTTGGATGTGTCGCTGAAAGACGCCTCATGCACCATTATCCTTGCAAAATCATTCAGTTTCAATCCTTATTCTTTTGGATGTGTCGCTGAAAGAAAAATAACACCTGTTATAAAAATTCCCAGATAAATGTTTCAATCCTTATTCTTTTGGATGTGTCGCTGAAAGCTGCGTACAACTGCGTACGCAATTGCAGTTTTTTTGTGTTTCAATCCTTATTCTTTTGGATGTGTCGCTGAAAGTTTTTTAAATTTCTATCAATTTGTGGTTAATTCAAGTTTCAATCCTTATTCTTTTGGATGTGTCGCTGAAAGCATCCATATTATCTGGAAGTTCCTTTATTATTTTTTGTTTCAATCCTTATTCTTTTGGATGTGTCGCTGAAAGCGGGAGCGGCTTTTTTTCCGGTTATATAGTAAGCTAGTTTCAATCCTTATTCTTTTGGATGTGTCGCTGAAAGTCTTTGCTTTGCGTTTGAAATTTCCCTAAAAATCTGTTGTTTCAATCCTTATTCTTTTGGATGTGTCGCTGAAAGCAGCCGAGCAAATTGAAAGTGTCTACGCATCAGGAAGTTTCAATCCTTATTCTTTTGGATGTGTCGCTGAAAGTTCTGATTATGCCTGCCGGATATACACAACTTTCAAGTTTCAATCCTTATTCTTTTGGATGTGTCGCTGAAAGAATAATCCGATAATACTTTTCATGATATTTTAAGTTGTTTCAATCCTTATTCTTTTGGATGTGTCGCTGAAAGAGTTGAATAGCGATAAATAAATCGTTAATTTAGCAGGTTTCAATCCTTATTCTTTTGGATGTGTCGCTGAAAGTTCTACTTCCCGCTGAACATAAGTCACAGGGTCAGTGTTTCAATCCTTATTCTTTTGGATGTGTCGCTGAAAGGATGACCAACAATGTTAATATCTATTGGCAAAAGGGTGTTTCAATCCTTATTCTTTTGGATGTGTCGCTGAAAGTTGCCTGCTAAACCCATCCGTATTTTGAAGTACGTTAGTTTCAATCCTTATTCTTTTGGATGTGTCGCTGAAAGAAACAGGGTTTCAATGTAATCCCGGGTAAATATGTGGTTTCAATCCTTATTCTTTTGGATGTGTCGCTGAAAGTTTCCCGTGTATTTGTTAGTTTGCGTATAAAAATGGTTTCAATCCTTATTCTTTTGGATGTGTCGCTGAAAGTCCTCACAGTAATCCACAGCCGCTTCAATCAAATTTTCGTTTCAATCCTTATTCTTTTGGATGTGTCGCTGAAAGGACAATGAACCGGATACGGTAAAAGTCGAATTGCAGCAGTTTCAATCCTTATTCTTTTGGATGTGTCGCTGAAAGAGTCATCAGTCCAATCACTACAAGAACCACGAGTAAGTTTCAATCCTTATTCTTTTGGATGTGTCGCTGAAAGGGTGTGCGATTAGTAGGATCGGCAAAAGATGTATTTAGTTTCAATCCTTATTCTTTTGGATGTGTCGCTGAAAGAAAATACGCAGATATGCGTAACAAAATTGAGCGTGCGTTTCAATCCTTATTCTTTTGGATGTGTCGCTGAAAG
>CAYFRV010000150.1:0-7093 GCA_964345495.1 uncultured Bacteroidales bacterium
AGGTCCATCGTAACTGTTGGTATTAATAGCAGAAAGCCCAAAATCAAAAGAGCAACTATTAAAGGTGTTACCCAGCGCACCCATTTTTCATAGGGAATGCGTGCAACACCTAATACTCCGATTAATATTCCTGAAGTTGGCGTAATCATATTGGTAAAACCATCGCCAAACTGGAAGGCCATAACAGTTGCCTGTCGTGAAATGCCAATCAAATCAGAGAACGGAGCCATAATCGGCATTGTTAATGCAGCCTTGGCAGAGCCTGAAGGAATAATAATATTGATCAGATTTTGCATAATATACATCATTCCAATTGATGTAATCCGGCCAAAATCGGACATTCCCTTTGACACGTAATACAGCAAGGTGTCGATTACTTTTCCATCCTGCAGTACAACTATTATACCACCTGCAAGCCCTACAATCATTGCTGCTCCCATTATATCTTTAACTCCGTCAAGGAATAATTTAGTAATTTCATTCGGAGAATTGTTCATTGCAATACCGCTGGCAATACCCATCGCAAAGAATAACGTGGCAATTTTCATAACATACCAATCGTATCCCATGACTCCTACTATAAGGAATAATATTGTAAACATCAGCAGGCTTAACACATAGAAATGAACAGACTTTCGCAGAGCCAATATACCAATAACGGCATAAAGGCCTGTAAGTATCGGAATAATTGGCATTGTAGTAGATGAATTACCTACAGACATTGTTGTTTGGGGGTAAACCACTGAATAAATTATCATAGCTATCAGAACTAAGCCATAGGTAATCCAACCCGACTTAGGCGTATGATATTTGACATTCTCAACATCCTCATTGCTTTTTCCACGCCAGTATTCATCATCCTCGTAAACCAGCGAACGTTTCGGATTTTTCTTTACCTTTTTTGCATATCTGAGGACGAATGCAATACCAATTATATTGATGATAATCCAGCAGAAAAACCTGTATTCGATTCCTGAAAACAAAGGAATATCTGAAAGACCCTGAGCAATACCAATTGTAAAAGGATTCAACATCGCTCCCGCAAAACCTAATCCCGCAGCAACGAAACACATGGAAACCCCGACAATAGAATCATAACCCATTGAAATGGCAAGGGGAACAAAAATGATAACAAAAGCAATGGTCTCTTCACTCATTCCAAAAACAGCACCAAAAACACTGAACATCAACATTATAAGCGTAATAACTACGTTATCAACCCCGAATATTTTAAAGAATTTCCAATGCTCGACCCGCTTAGTAAATCTTAAAAAGGAGTAGATTCCAACATCGATTGCCTTACTGGCATTCATTATCCAGAAAGCTCCACCAATCAACAGAATAAAAACAATAATATTTGCTTTATCCACGAAACCATCAAAAACGGAAGAGAAAACCTGCCATGTCTGAGGTTCGTTTTCTACGTACTCAAAAGAATCTGGTTCAATGATAACACGAGAGCTACCATCAGGCATGGGTTTTTCAATTCTTTCAAACTCCCCTCCGGGAATAATCCATGTTAAAACAGCAGCTAAAATGACAATAAAGAAAACAATTACATAAGTATGAGGTATCTTTCCTTTTTTCAACATAACAGGACGAATTTTTTATTTATTTATATAATTCAGTTTTTCATTGTTTAAGGAAGTGCAAAAATATCATTTTTCTTTAATTTGAAATGACTCACCCGGTAAATATATACTCAAACTAAGATTCTTTCCTCCTAACAACCCATTTTTCACCTTATTCCCGCCGTTTGTATTTCTTATTACAACTACCTGTCCTACACCATAAACTCTGACATCATTATTATCAACAAGAATTGCAGTGGATTCGTCAATACCAATGCCTGTCTTTGACGGGTGTTCAAGGATAACTGTAATTAACCTGTTCATCCGCATGCGCTTAATAAAATGCTGGTCAATTATTGCATTTTCAATTAATCCTAAGCCAGTATCTATTTCCATGTTATTGGCCTCGATAGTCCTGAAATTTCCTGTATATTCAGGATGTTTATACTCATCACCTGTAATCATTTCCTGACTCATCATGGCAGCGCCGGCGCTAGTCCCGGCAACAGTGGCTCCTGAATTATAGGCATCATGAATTGCCCCAACCAGCGGCGAATTTTTAGCAATTTCCATAAAAGTATTCTGATTGCCACCGGTGATATAGATTAATTTGGCATTTCTGACAGAATCAAGTTTAGAATTGGTCATTTGTTCTTCTGACTGAAGATTAAAAACCGCGCTATTAGTGACATCAACGTCTCTGAAATCTTTACAAATATAATAACCCGATGTATCAGGTGCAGAACTGGACATCGGCAAAACAACCACGTAGCCGGAACTATCCACTCCTGAAATATTTGCCAGATTTTTCAACATTTTTTTGGGTTTCTTACCCCCGCCTATGATAAATAATTTGCCTTTTTCGTCTTTGTTTACTTGTTGTTTATCCCTGCCATCCTGCCTGGAACAACTAATCGTAATTAAAAAAACGGATAATAGAATAATCCCAATTCGCATCATTTAAGATAATTTAAGGTTAGTTTTAATTTTCTATACACTTAAAATGCGGTTAACCCTTAATTCTATTGAAGAAAAGTAATTATAAGTAATGCACCAGCGTGGTTATTATTGACAGGAGTGCAAAGAAGTTTTTGTCTATGATTGCTCGTATAGTTTTTAACGCCAGTCGAATATGAGACTCAACTGTTCTTTCTGATAGATTCAGATGGGATGAAATTTCCTTATATGAAAGGCCTTCAAACCTACTCAATTTGAAAATGTGTTTTCTTTGAGGTGGAAGTTCTTCAACAGCCTTGTTAATCCAGCTCCTGACCTCATTCAACATCACATCGTTTTCAGTTTTATCGTACACATTATCTAAATGGTTCCTCAGGTATTCTTTATAGGCCTGCTCATTTATTTTTTTTCGGTTCTTATTAAATATTGTATTCTTTGCTGTTGTGAAAATATAAGAATTCAGCGATAATTCAGGATTCAGAGAATCGCGAATCTCCCATAATTTTATGAAAATTTCCTGTGTAAGGCCTTCAGCATCTTCACGGCTTTTTAAATACCTCAAACAAAAATAAAATACTTTGTCAACGTACTTGTAATACAATTGTTCAAAGGCAGAATCTTCTCCCTTTTTTATCTTTAATATTATGGTTGAATCATCTTCGTATTTTGATGGATTTTTATTCAAGAGTTTCAGAATTTAAAAAATGCCGTTTAATAAGAAACGGCACAAAATATAAAAATATATTTTTAAATTCATCTGAAAATTACAAATTATTCAAAATTTCCTTTTTTAATTATCTCATATTCTTCAATCATTAATTCTCCTCTGGCAAATAAATACCTGACATTAAAATCATTATCTAATATAATCGCATCTGCATCAAAATCTTCTTTTATAAAACCTTTTCGATTTAGCTTCAGGATTTTAGCAACATTAGAAGAAACTATCTTCCATGCAGTTTCTAAAGGGAGCTTTTCTGAGTTAACTGCATCCTTAATTTCTTTCAAATTAGCTGAAGGTTTTCCTTTTTCCAGACTAATCAAATTTCCGGCTTTATCAAAATTAGGCAATGAACCATTTGCATCTGAAGACATTGTTATGTTTTCTTCAGGGACACCGGATTCAATGAACTCTCTTATTGCCACCGAAGGTTTAATTTCTTCATCAGGGAAAAACGGATACGAACTTGAGGTGATATCAAGATATCCCTTTTTTCCATACTTCTTTGCATCCTTAAAAATCTCTTTATTTCTGTTGCAATGAGTTGGATAAAACTGAGTATAAGGAAGCTCACTATTTTCTACAGCCTGTATTATTGGATTAAACGGATTGGCTGCATCGCCCATGTGAATGTTCACTATTCCGGCCTTACCTCCTAACATTCCGGCAACTCTTGCATGCTCAACAAGTTTAATTAACTCATTTGTTGAAGGATGTGAACTTCTGTGGTCCGAAAGGGCAATTTCGCCAAGACCAATAACTTCCTCAATCAAAGCAATATCTTTAGCATAATCACCAGTGATACTCGGCGGTGGCACCTGGTATGCTCCTGTATACATCCAGGAAGAAATGCCTTCTTCTCTTAAACCTTTCACTTTCATCAGGACATTTCTGACATCGCGGGTAATTCCGTCGGTTCCCAAACAACCAATTACGCTTGTCACACCACCTTCTAACAATTCTGAAAGCTGAATCTCGGAAGTTCTTGTAGCTGGTCCACCTTCTCCTCCTGCGCCACTAATATGCACATGAGGGTCTATGATACCCGGAACCAATCTAAGACCCTTACCATCAATTACCTGCAGGTTAAACTGCTCCAGGGAAGAAGCTTCAATTTCGGGTTGTATAGAAATGAACCTTTCTCCGGCAATCAAAACATCATTCTTCCCGATATAATCAGGGGAATAAACTTCTGTATCTTTTATTAAAATCATATTATTCAATTATCTAATTTAAAAACAATTTTTTAGCAGTAAAGTTTCCCAAATCATCCTCAAAACGCAAAATATACATTCCGGAAGGAACTTCAGGGTAATAAACTGCTCCTGAATTTTTCATGTTTTCTTTTGTTAAAATAACCTGTCCCTGTGAGTTATAAAATTGAATTCTATACTGATGGCCTGGCCATTTCATATTTATTCTATTTGTAGATTTATTAACAAAAACTTCCAAATCATCATCTTTGATATCAGGTTCAACAGCAACAGGCTCTTCTTCTTTTGTATTTCCCATTTTATAAGGCATAGTTGAATCAATCACTGAAAGTTTCATGTTTTCAAACCCACCAAGCATTCGAACACCGGTATTCTCGCCGCTAACTCCTCTGGACACTATTTCTCCGTTTGTGCCTTCATTTTTCAGCACCATAACCGGCCATTCACCGTAGGCATTCAGGAAATTTTCGCCTTCTTCTGGTTGAAATTTGATGTAATTGTTCCGTGTCAACCATATACCATAAGTAAGCGAATCCTGAACCATAGCATAAGGAATTGCAGCCGTAGTATTTTCATATTGACTGTAACTTCCTACAAACTCTGCAGCAAAAGTCTTTGGAATGATAACGCTGACAGACAAAAGCCCTAAGCCGTCAGCCAATCCATACATTCCATCATAAGAAGCATTCGGATCATCGTAATTGGTCACCACAGATTTCCCTAAATAGCGACTATTATCTCCAATAAAAGCAGAAACTGTGTTTGTTTTCTTAATTTTTTTCTGCAAAAGTTCTCCATTGGAACCATCCATAAATTCAGCAAATTCGCTCCATTTTGCTTTTACAAAAAGAAATCTATCTGATTTTTTTATAGCTTCTTTAAGGGCCACATTATCAGAATAAACCGAAGTAGCAGGATAAACGTCTGTATTTTCTATTCCAAGGGAATTCAAATGGTCTTCAAATAAACCTGCAGTATCCTGGTTATTATCCGTAAGAATCAATAACGTATCTTCAGCATTATCAATTTCAGAGGCGAACCCTTCCAGGAGTTCCTGATTGTCTTCAATCTTATTTGAGCCACCGCTCGCAAAAACAGTATAGTTGCCTGTTTCCTCCATATTCTCTGGAATTATCTTATTGTCAAAACCAGTAACTTCAAAATTGGATAAATTAATAGAGGTGCCATCCACAAGTTGAGTGACTGAAATTGAATCTAATAACAATTTTGTCTGCTCTTGTCCAAGCACTCCAATGTTTTTGGTATGATAAACATTCACACAGCCCGAACCATAAGCAGTTGCATTGCTGTCCGCATCTATAGCCAACGCAGTTTTATCGTCAACTCCAATTCCGGTTAACGTTTCAGAATTGTTTGTCTGCCAGTGAGCCATAAATCCAAGTAATCGGGGAAATCTTCCCCTTTGTACAAAGTGAGAATCAAAAATAACTCCTTCCAGCAATGGCAGAAAATCATTCTCCAAAGTAACATACTGATTATTCCAGTTTTCCAGACATTCATACGGATAAACCGTGCCTGAACCAGCAACAAAATCCACTCCGCCCAAAATAGCTAATCCGGCGGAAGTTCCACATATTACACCTCCTTCATTAAACTTATCGGTAATTGCCTGTTCAGTTTTTGTATCCTTGTAATCAGAATAATAATTGTATTGATCTCCACCCTTTAAGAAAATGACATCATACTGCATCAATGTATCATAAATAGATTGCATATTTGCTTCTGACTGTGAATTAATTACAAAAACAGCAGCTTCTGTCGCACCCCAGTCGGAAACAAAGTGGTCTGATAGCCAAGGCGAATCATTAGAATACGAAATCACAGCAACCTTCTTGTTGTCAGACTGATCTACCGCCCATTGGTATGCTTCTGCATTCCAGCCATTTGTTCCGGATTCTTCACTTCCCCCACCAATAACTAATAATTTCCCGTCTTGCGCATAAGCACTATTCAAAATAAACAGCAAAATCAATTTAAGTAAAACTAACTTTCTCATAAGCAACTTAATTTAAAAAGAAAATGGGATTATTCATAACCCCATTTTCTCTATTAATAATTTATTGTAAGCAAATTTATTCTTTAATAAACTTACCTGTTTTTATTGACTCAGTTTCTGTTTCAAAGTTTATAAAATAGATTCCCGCTTTCAACTCAGGAACATTAATTGACCCATTCTGGTCGTTTATAATCGCTTCTTTAACTTTTTGTCCAAGAGCATTATAAATAACAACCTTTGAAAGCTTAATATCACTATTTATGCGAATTTCATCCTTCACCGGATTCGGGTATATTGAAATTCTGCTATTTTCAGCATTAAGAATATTAGTACCCTCGTCTTCTTCCAAAGTAATTGCATTTGAGCTCTTAGATGACATATTCTTGGCAGAATCAACAGCATAAGCATAATATGTGCCGGCAGATAAATCAGTAGTTGAAATAGCTATATCTGTATCTGCTGCGGTAACTTCTGCAGAAGCTGCAGTACCAACATTTACAGCCGTTTCTAATTCGCCCGGCGAACTTTGGGGTTCATCTTCAAGGATGATATAAACTTTACCGGTTGCTTCGCTACTTTGAACATAAACATCTTCTCCAATAGTAACGGTTTG